>CAYNOM010000164.1:0-11116 GCA_964398415.1 uncultured Polyangiales bacterium
AAATCCGGACATCACCATCGTGGGCTGCCAGCCGATGGACGGCTCGAGCATTCCGGGCATTCGCCGCTGGCCCGCGGCCTACCTCCCGAAGATCTTCGATCCGGCACGGGTCGACCGCATCATCGACATCGCCCAACAGGACGCCGAAGCCACAGCTCGCTCGCTCGCGCGAGACGAGGGCGTGTTCGCGGGAGTGAGCTCCGGCGGCGCGGTGTGGGCGGCGCGAGAGCTGTGTCGCGAGCTCGCGAGAAGCGGCCAAGATGCCACGATCGTGTGCATCGTCTGTGATCGTGGCGATCGCTACTTGTCTACCTCGTTGTTCGATCCTCCGTGAGCACACCATGACCCGTCCCGACATGCACGTTCGACTCGAACGCATTGGCACCGCTGCCTTCCAAGCCACGGCCGGCTCGGGAGGAAGTCTCGTCATCGATGGTGCTCCAGAGATTGGAGGCGAGGGTCGCGGCATGCGCCCCATGGAAGCCCTCCTGAGCGCCCTCGCGAGCTGCAGCGCGATGGACGTCGTGCACATCCTGAACCGGCAACGAGAGCCGCTCGAGACCCTCAGCATCGAGGTCATAGGCACCCGCGCCGACGCGACGCCTGCCCCCTTCACCGCGATCAAGCTGCTTTTCACCGCGAACGTCGGCATCAGCGACCCAAAGTTCCAGCGCGCCGTAAAGCTTTCGGTCGAGAAGTACTGCTCCGTCAGCGCCACACTCGATCCAGCCGTCGCCGTCACCTGGGAAGCGCGGCTCGTCTAGTGCCGTGCTTGCTCAGTAGGTGTACGCGAGGCCGAGGCCCGCAGTGACGTAGCTGTCGACGGCCCCGCTCGCGACGCGCTGGTCTTCCCGCTGACCTCTGAGCGTGAGCACCGAACGCTGGTAGGACGCGCGTGCACGTGCGGCAAGTCCGCCGAAGAACCTGACGTCGAGGTACAAGTTGCCTTCGACCCCGTTGCCCGTGCTGTTCGGAAACCAGGCATCGCTGCCCAGCGGCCCCGTGCCCACGATCACCAGCCAATGACCATCGAAGCCGAGCCTGGTGCGCGAGCCGAGAGCAAACTGCCCACCGGCACCCACGCGCACTTGGCGATACGCCACGCCCGGCACAGGCGCCGGTGCGACGCCCGAGCTCTCGATCAGAAAGCGCTGAAAGCCGTAGCCTACGAGCGCGTTGACCTCGTGCCGCGCGAAGGGATAGCGGGCGATGACCGACCCCGTGTAGGCCTCGAAGCTGGTGTCGTAGGCGACGCCATCGGCCGACTCGGATGCGAGACCGAAGGCACGTTGCACACTGCCGTCGAGCCCAATGCAGCAGGAGACACCATTGTCGACGAGGGCGCCCGGATAGAAGCGAGCGGAACCTGACACCACAGGCGCTGCCGCGAGCCGATACCCGGGAACCCCCAACGCGTACGACTCTCGAAAGTGCAGCGTGCGGTTGAGCGTGTTCATGGTGGCGGCCATCTCGAGCACGCTCACCTCGCGTCCCTGCTCGCCCTGCTGCTCGGGGCTGTCGGCATGCTCATCGCGACGGGGAACCTGGCTGTTCGCGTTGAGCTGAGCCCCCCACGCGGGGTCGCTCGCAGGCGTGCTCGCGGGCGCGACCTGCTCCGGTTGCCATGCCGCCATGGCCTCGTGTTCGAACGCCTGGGCTGTCTCGGGCGGTCGTGCTGCCTCGATGGCTGGCCCTGCCATCTTCCAGAAGTCGCGCCGCGTGCCCGCAGGAAGCAGCGCAGGCGTTCTGCGCCTGACCGTCACCTCGGCCAGCTGCTCGAGTCCGTGGCCCTCTTGCACGGTCATGACCACCGCGGCCTGGCCGGGCCAGCGCTTGACGCTGCCGTCGATCCAAGCGTTGACCATGAGCTCGCGCCCGGCTTCGGTGCGGCCTGCCGGATCGTCGGCGCTCAGGCCGCGCTCCTTGGCAACTTCGTCGACGGTCTTGTTGGACACGACCTCGAAGCCTCGCTCCTTGAGCTCTCGCACCACGACCGCGCGCACCTGGGGCCCCTTCGGCCCCCTGAACGCACGCACCACCACGCGCGAGTCGGCGGAGGCAGAAGAGGTGACGAGGCAAAAAAGCGCACACGCGAAGAGAGCGAACCTGGACATCCAGATTCGTCGGGAACGCATCGGCTCGTTTCTGTGAACGTCGTCGCCGCAAATCTTCACGACAACGCCTCCATCGCGACTCAGGCCTCTGCGCTCTGAGCTTGCGAAAGCCCCTTGCTCGC
The DNA here is from genome assembly GCA_964398415.1 of uncultured Polyangiales bacterium. Lineage (GTDB taxonomy): Bacteria > Myxococcota_A > Polyangia > Polyangiales > DASUME01 > DASUME01. Next base: position 2,237 of record CAYNOM010000164.1, read on the forward strand.
CAAGGAGCGCACCGAGGGGTCCTCGTCCTGGGCCGCGGCACGGAGGGCTTCCGCGAACAGCACCGGATCGATCTTGATCATCGCCCGCACGGCGTAGAACCTGGCGATGAGGCTCGTTGAACGGGCATCTGCATCGAGCTTTTGAGACACGCGCTCGCGCACCTCCGCAGAATCGCTCCCTCGATAGTCGCGGATGAGCTGTTCGTAGACCTGACGCTCTGCCGCGGCGTGCAGCGCGCGCGGGCTCCCATTGCCGGGCGCCTCGGAAGGTTGAGACCGCGGCATCGGGGCAGGCACGATCGAGCGCAGCTTGCGACTCGCAGTCGCCCCTGAACGAAACAGCTGGATCTGATCGATCTCCTCCAGATCGAGACTGGGGAGGTTTTTGTCGAGCTTGTTGCGAAGCTGGCCGCCCTCGCGCTTGGCGACATCGACCATCGCGCGCACACCAGTGGGCAAAGACTGCGACGACGCGACGACGCGCAGCGTGGCCGTTTCAGCCGAATTGTCGCGGTAGGTGCCGAGGTAGACCGCAGCGCCGCCCGTCTCCTCCTTGAGCTGCGTCGCAATTCGCTCGAACGCCGAGAAGGGTGTCGACGCAAGGAGCCGATCGGGCGCATCCAGCGCGAGGCCGAGGTAGGACACCTCTTCGAGCAGAGATCCGCGTGGCATGACCTCGCCCCGTTCGATGCACTCGTGCACCGCATCCATCACCGTCTTGAGGTCGAGCGTCGTGAGTTGCTTGGAGCCGAAGCTGAGCACACCACCCGACAGGAGCAGGGTGCGTAGATCTTCGCCATCGATCGGCCGAATCGCGGTGACCCCTTTGCGCTCGTTCATCCGGTTGAACATGTCGAGCTGCTCGATGATCACTTTGTTGATCTCGGGGTAGTACCGATCGAGCGACACGTTGCCGTGAGACTCGGCAAGGCGCGCGTTGTCGACCAGGATCCAACCGAGCAGCGATTGCTCCACGAGCTCGTTGATCGCACGCACGGCGTTGACCTTGGCCACGCCGCTCTCGTGCTGCGCGGGGAGACTCGAGAGGACCATCAACGGTAGGCCCAGCTCGCTGATGGTGCTGACGAGCTCTGCAACCGCCGAGCCAGTTCCGCCGCCCAGGCCGCAGGTGACGAGCACGATGTCCGCACCGATGGCGAGCTCGGACACACGCTCGCGAATCACGTGCGCGTGGGCGCGGACGCACTCGCGGCCGTAGCTCGCATCCGAACCGGCACCATCATGGCCGTCGACGCTGATGTTGATTCGCTGCGCCTCGGGCAGCAGCAAGGCGCCGGAGGAGAGGGTCGACAAGTCACTCGCTGCCGTGTTCAGCGCGAGCGCCCTGTGACCTCGCCGCGAAAGCTCTGCAGCGAGGTTACCTCCCGCCTGACCAAGTCCCACTGCCACGATATCGAGCGCTCGCCCTGGTACGTTCACAAAAGCCTCCACGCCGTCTATGTTCGAATGGCTCGCGAGGCTTCACAATCGAGTTACACGCGCCGGGCCCCTTTTGCGCCATCCGAGCGAGCCAGCTCACGGAAGCTGCGCGAGACCGCGCTCGGCCAGCACCCTCAGCGCCACGAGATCAGAGCTTTCCCGTCGCGCCGGCGGACGCCGGTCGATGGCCCTGACCGCAGCGTGATAGGCAGAACGAGCCTCCTCCGCGCGGCCTAGCTTCGACAGGACGTCGCCCCGCCACACCAGCCAGCGCACATCGTTGCGCTGTTCCTTACGCCCGGAGGTCATCGCTTCGTCCACGCGCCGCAAGGCCCCTTCGGGGTCGCCCGCATCCAGCGCGAGCTGGATGGCCCGCTCGCGTATCGAGGCGATGTTGCCGAGCTTCGACAGCCCCCACTCGAGCACCCGCGCCGCTCGCTCGATGTGGTCTGGGCCCCGCTGCGCGATGGCCTCCGATGCATGGATGTAGTCCTGGGGCTTCGGGCGTTCGGCAGCGGTCAGGTAGCGCACGTAGAGGGCGTCGGCCTCCTCCCAGCGCCGCTGCTCGAACAGGATCTCAGCGTCGACGCGCATCCCCTCCGCATCGTCCGGCTCTCGCATTCGAAAGGACGCGATGGCATCGCGCGCCTCGTCGAGCCGGCGCTGTGCGAGCAGACACCGGGCGCGCAGGAGGTGAATCTGGTGCCACGCGGGGTCGACTTGACGAATCTGCTCGAAGTCAGCCTCTGCGGCCTCGATCTCGTTCTGCTCGCAGAGAAGCTCGGCCCTGCGCGCGAGAAGACGCAGGTCGCTGGGCGCTTCGGCGATGCGCTGACTCAGCCGCGCTATTCGAACCTGCTGTGAGCCACTGGCTCTTGCCGCACTCGCGGGGAGCACCGCGAGTGCGGCAACGAGCGCGAGCCATGCGGATCCTCGACGATGCCAAACATCCATGGTCATCACTCCTCTCGACAGTTTCCTGCATGTCGGATACGCACAGCCGGACTCGGTCGCGTCCGCCTCATGGGCGACCTCGCCTGAAGGTGTATGTCGCATCCCACCTCAACCTTCGGTCAGAGGAGCAGCGAGATCGCGACGCAATCCTTGGTAGGACGTCCAAGTGTGTGCCCAGTGGCCTCGTGACCCGCGGCCAACGATGTAGGAAGCGCTGCGGAGAGCGCCTGCAACGGTGCTCCGCGTGTCCAAACGCATAGGGTTCCGTAGACAGCGCAGGCGGTACGACGAAAAAGGGGGTCCTAACCCCGGGGTCGTACGGTTTCGGTACACATCACCGGGCCGCGCCCCTAGAGTCCGGTCTCGCGAGCGCATGCTTCGAGGTCCTCGGACTCGGCATGAATCGCCAAATCCCCCCACCCCCCTAGGAGAACCCATGAAGCGACTCTTCGCATCCGCCGCACTTGTAGCCGGCTTGGCTACCGCGAGCGCCCCCTCCTCCGCCGAAGCGCAGCGTCTCTGGGTGTTCGGAGACAGCCTCTCCGACACCGGCAACCTCAGCCTCATCTTCGCCAACGACGGCAACCCCAACACCTACCTCCCGGCGGCCTACACGCCCTACTCGCCCTTCCCCGGGCTCACACTTCAGCGCATCTCGAACGGCAAAACGACGATCGAGTACGTGGCCGACTACTACGGCCAGGCGCTTTTGCCGTCGCTCCTGCAGGGCCAGTTCGGCGACGTCGCCGCCAACAACTTCGCCGTGTTTGGCGCGCGCGCTTCGCTCACGAGCGGGCTCGACCTGCCGTATCAGGTGGCGCAGCTGACCGAGCGCGTGTTCCTGCGCGGCCTCAACGTGACGGAAGACCGCGTGGTGGTCGGCATTGGCTCGAACGACGTGTTTGCCGCATGGGCGGCCGCGATCGCGCCGCTTGCGCAGGGCCAGGCCATCGACGTCGACGCCGGCAAGGCGATCCTGGATCAGGCCATCGTCTCGCTGCGCACCTACCTCGTGGGCGACGGCATGCAGACCATCCCGAGCCCCAACGGCAATGGCACCGTGTCGGTGCCCTCGCTGGCTGGCCTCGGCGTGACCAAGTTCGTGATTCTCAACTCGCCCGACATCGGTTCGACCCCGTGGGTGGGACAGACCGCCACTGCCTTCGGCAATCCCGAGGTGCAGAAGGTGGCAAGCAAGCTCACCCGCTACTTCAATCGGGAGCTCAAGAAGGTCGTGAAGGCGATGAAGAAGGATCGCGCGCTGGACGTGATCGACGTCAACCTTGAGAAGATCGCCGCCAAGGTGCTCAAAGATGCCGGGAAGAAGGGCAAGAAGGGGGACGAGCTCGGGTTCACGAACACGACGGACGACTGCTTCCTGACGAACACCCTGGCAACCCTCACGCAGGGCATCCCGCCGACGCCCGGTGTGTATCGCGACACCTGCAGCGCCGAGCTGGCCAAAGAATTCCTGTTCCTCGACACCGCACACCCGACGGGGGCGTATCACGCCGAGACGGGCGCGATGGTCGTGGACGAGCTGCCCGACTGCAACTGAAGCGAACGTGGGCGACTCCTCGCCCCCTTCGACGACGCTGAAGGCCGCGCTCTCGTCGAAGGCACCGCCAGTCAGGTGGTGCCTTCAGCGCGGGGGCGGGTCGATGCGCTTGGATTCCGAGGCGATTCGCCACGACGTCACCGACAGCGTTCGATCGTCGAGCCAGCTTCCCCAGACCTCGATCTCGGCTCCCGAGCGCAAGCGCGGATCGGCCTCGAAGCGCAGCGTCACGCGTGTGCCGTCTTCGAGCGCGAACCGATATTGGACGACGCCGCTGTCGAGACGATCCAGGACGCGAACGTCGATCGCTCCCGAGACCAGGGGAGCGGCCGCGTCGGCATCGCCGGCCGTGTCCTGATCCACAAGAGCGCCGCACGCACCGGCGCCGGTCAACACGCAGCTCACGGCCCAAAGCCGCATCCACTGCAAGTTCCCGCGCAAGGCCATCGCGACCATCTCCACCGTAGATGGCGCTCGAGGCGGTACACCTTCAGGGGGGCAGCGGGAAAGCCGCGGAAAGCGACTGTGACTCATGGAACGAAGCGCATGAAACCAGCGCCGTTCGCTGCGTTGAAGGCTGCCTCGGACAGGACCACACGCATCCCATCGTCGTCGAGCACCTCGACCGATTCGCCATTGAGCACAGCCGTGTACGCGCCGTCGCGACTGATGGCGCGAGCTGCGGAGCCTGAGAGCGCCGTCAGATCGGCAAAGGCTGCAGGGCTCTTTGGGTTGAAGACGAGAATCTGCTCTGCGCCCTGGCTCGCGCCCTTGTTGTCACGGAAGACATCACGATTGCTGGTGAACCAAATGCTTCCGTCGGCAAGAAAGCCCATCTTCTCGGTGGTGCCTCCGTTCCTGGCGATGGTGCAGCTGTTCCCACAGCTAGCGTAGTTCTCTTGCTGGGCGAGGGTCTTGGCGCCCGGCACTGCGTGCTCCGAGATCTGCGTCAGCTTGCCGCTCGCCACGTCGAACCATGCGACGTTGGTCGAGTCTTCGTTCGTTCCGCCCGACCGAAACCCCTGGGTGACGAAGGCGCTGCAATCGCGGTTCCAATAGATGGGGCCGTTCATCTTGTCTTGCTGGTCGATGGCGACGACCAGCGTGGGCGTCTGGGCTGCATCGGAGGTGGGATCGACCTTCCACACACCCCCAGGCGAGCCGGGCCCCGTGGAAACAACGTAGAGCGTGCTCGCGTCGACGAAGCACGGTGCAACCGGAAATGAGCCGACCGGGCCATCGGCCTCGAGAAGCACCTTACCCGTGCTCGGATCATCGAAGGAGTACAGCACCAGGCGATCGTCGGTGGCCGGCGCGTTGGTACCGTACTCGTGGTAGACGGCGATGGACTTTCCGTCGGGCGACACGTCCCAGTGCTGATAGAGGTGCCCTGGGCTCTGCTGCCAGCGAAGCCGGTTGCCGAGGATCTCCTCGGTCGCGCCCGTCGCGAGGCTCACGCGGCGCGGCACGTAGGACGTCGCCACGAGCAGGTAGCGCGGGGCTCCTTCAGGCGTGCCCCCTCCGCCGTCGATACCATCACCGCCCGAGTCAGGCCCCGTGTTGCCGCCATCGGCGCCGCCCGTGTCGCTCGCCGCGTCGCCCCCGCCCGCGTCATTTGCTCCAGCGCTGTTTTCTCCGGGATCCGCGCCCTTGTCGCCCCCTGCGTCGCTCCCGCACCCCAGCATCACCATGGCGACCACGCCTCCCCAACATCCGCGCCTCAACCTGCTCGACATGTCCCCCCCACGCTGTGAAGTCTCGATTCTCTCACCGTCCACGGGTGGGTAAAAAGCCACGATTGCGCGTGGGCATAAGCCCCCACATGGGGGCCGTTGGGTGTTGGGCGGAGCCAACGCGATGCGATGCACACACCGCCATAGTTTTGTCGCCGAGGTGCGTGCCCCTACCAACCGGGGAGCCGAGTGAGGCACGACAAGGCTCACCTCGTCGCGGCATGCACCTTGCGCCCTGAGAGGTCATGGCCAAGCAGACTTCGCAGCCCCGTGCCCTGAATGCCGCAGCAGCAGCCGAGCGACGTGGAGGCCCTGCGGCCTTCGCTGAACGCCGACAGCAAGGACGCCTCCACGCGACGCTTCAGACGCAGATCAAGAGCGCCGCGCAGGTCGACTTCGAGGACGCCTACACGACTGACGTGTCTGACAGTGGAGCGTTCATCAGGGCCTCGTCACCCATGGTGCGCGGCACGCTGGTCAGGTTTCAGCACGACAACGGCATCGATGGCGTGGGACGCGTCGTTTGGGTGCGCGAGATCGAAGACAGCTCGCACGACGAGCCGCCTGGCATGGGCATCAAGTTCCTCAAGCTCAGCGATCGAAGCAAGGAGCTGATCGAGCAGCTCGCGACGGAACCGCCGGAAGGGGAAGCGGCACCACCGCCGCAACCCGTAGCGGCGCCGCAACCCGAACCAGTCCCGCAGCCAGACCCCCAACCCGAAGCGGTGGCACAGCCAGGACCCCAACTCGAAGCCGTTCGGACATGCGAAGTGCACCATGTGATTGGCGTACCAAGCGAGCCAGCCCCGTCCGAGTGCGAATCGACACCCGCGCCCGCTCCCGATCGCGCGGCCTATGCGCCTCAAGCTCATGCCGCAGCCTCAACGCCCGCGCCGGACGCCGCAGCCCATGCGCCTCGAGCTCATGCCGTTGCCTCAACGCCCAGGCCCGATGCTGCCACAGCACAGCAAGACCCGCCTGTTCTCTCCCAGGCTCCGTCGAAGCACCGCAACCTGTTCTTCGCGGCCGCCGCGATCGGCGTGCTCGGAGGGCTGACGTGGGCGCTGACGCGCGAGGCGCCGCCCGAGCCCGTCGTCGAGTCGACGGCGGTTTCGCTCCCCGCGCTGGCTAGACCAGCCGCGCCCCCGCCATCCGCGACCTTGACCGCGTCATCCGCGACCGCTGCGCAAGGCGCCGAAGAGCTCCCGCAGGTCGCGCCGAAGGCGCTACGCCACGTGCTTCACGTCGACACGGATCCGGCAGGCGGGTGGCTCGTGGTCAACAAGCAGCGCATGGCGACTCCAGCCGACATCGAGCTCGAGGAGTACGATGGCAAGAGGTTCCCGCTCACGGCGGGCAGGCGCCATCACGAACAGCGCGTGGTGTACGTACAACCCGAGCAGTTCGTGGAACGCGACGGCGCGCTGAGGGCAGACGTGCGGGTGGCGCTCAAGCGAAACAGCGTCGCCGCCGCGAGTCAGGTCGAGCCCGAGCAGCGTGACGCCGAAGAGACCCCCGAGGAGGCTCCTGCAGCCCTGGAAGAAAAGCCGGTCGAAGTGCCGGACACTGCCACGTTGGTTGCCGAGCCGGAGCCCATTGCCGACGTCCCCGCGACAGCGGAGCCCTGAGCTCAGGCCAAGCTCGAGTGCGCTTGCGACGACCTCGTTCGCATCAGCACGACGCGCCCGGCCAGCAGATCGCCGTTGCGCCAAAGGGCTCGCAGCACGGCGCGTCCCGCAAGTCGGAGCAGTCTGCCTTGGTGTCGCACTCGCGCCGGCACTCAGTCGCTTCGTCCCCGATGGCGCAGGCGGTACCGACCCTGCAGCCCCTGGACTCACAACTCTCCCCTTCACCACCACACGCGTCGGCGGCGGCGCAGAGCCCACGATTACAGCAGCCACTCTCGCACTCGGCGCTATCTGCGCACGGTTTCCCGCAAACCGGAGCACCGTCGACCAGGTAGCAACCGAGGCCATCGCAGCACGGTCGATGGTCGTCCATGCAGGAGGCACCGGTGTCGAGACACTCAGACACGGTGGAAGCGCGTGGACTGGCTTTACAGATCGACAGCTCCTGCGTCACCGAACCGGTGCACACACACGCCGCGTCTTCGAGCTCCATGCACAACCCAAGCAAGCAAAACGGCTTGTCGACCGGGCATGATCCAGGACTACAGATCAGACCACCACCTCCACGTGGAGCGCAGAACTCGGGTTCGCCGAGAAAACACGCTCCACCGCAGTTGTCGTCGCAAGCGTTGCCGATGCCAAAACAGGCGGTGGGACGCTGGGGCCAGGCGCCAGGAATCTCCGCAGGGACTGGATCGGGCGACACCGACGCATCCGGCAGCCCCGCGTCTGGGCGACCTCCCCTGCTTGGTCCGGCCTCCGAGCTCGACGGTGCGAGCGACGCATCGAAGCTGCCGGCGTTCTGCTCGGGCGACGCACCGCTGCACGCGACGAGCCACGAAAACAGCAGACACGAGCCCACGACCTGGTGGTGAGAACGCTTCGTCATGACACCTCTCGGTTGCTCCAGCGATGCCTCTTCGATGTGAGCCTCCAACGCTAGCAACCTGTGCGATGGCTTGCCTCGTGCGTTCGGGGTGATGCGATGATTCGCGTGCCCGCACGCCAGCCTTCAGGAGCCCGCCCTGGCTATCGCCAAGCCTCGGTCAGCCATCGACCGACGAGCTCGCTGAAAGCTTCTGGCTCCTCGAGCGGTAACATGTGCCCAGCCCCTTCGATGCGCCTCGCCGCGACGAGAGGTACGTGTCGCACGAGCGCCTCGCACACCACACGAAACAAAGGACGCGTGCGGGTGCCCCAGGCAACGCAGGTCGGCACGCTCAGTCGTGAGACGGCGTCGGACGACAGATCGGGGCGCTCGCCCGCGTGCAACTGGCGCGGGAGAGTGTGGGCGTTGTCGAGCTGCTGACGCCTTACGCTCTCGGGCTGACGACGAAAATAGCCAGCCGTGCCCGCCGAAGCGTCGATCAGCCGCACGACCGCCTCGTCGAGCTCACCGCGCGCCACGTGCTCGAACACGGGACCGAACATCTCCTCGGCGTCCGCGGCAAAGATCTCGGTCGCCGCCGCATCGAGGCAACCGGGATATCGCGCGAGCGGGTTGGACGCCGTTACCTGACGCGTGCCTTCTCGCTCGTGGGCGCCGCGAGCTTGGCGACCGCCCACT
>CAYNOM010000165.1:0-10979 GCA_964398415.1 uncultured Polyangiales bacterium
TGTCGAGCCTCACGGTGTCGAGCGGTGCGCTCGCGCCGAGCTTCGTTCCTGGGACCACCAGCTATTTGGTGACCACGACTGCAGGTACGCAGGCTTTTGGCCTGACCGCCTCGGTCGCCACGCCTGGCAACGAACGCATTGAGGTGGACGGCCAAGCCGTGGCCTCGGGTGAGTCGGTCACGATTGACGTGCCGCTCTTGTCGTCGATCACCGCGAGCGTCGAACTCAGCGTCGCGGGCGAGACCACCACCTACGAAGTCGATGCGGCGCGCGGCATCGCCATGCTCAAAGCAGCGCCCGTCCTGGTGAATGATCCCTACGGTGGCAGCGGCGGAGTCGGCAGAGAAGCACGCTTCGGTCAGCAGGTCGCACTCAGCGCCAACGGCGATACGCTGCTCGTTGGAGCCCACCAAGAGCACCTGACAGACCTCGCGGCCACGCCCGGCTCTGCCGGAGGCCGCGCAGGAGCCGCCTACGTCTGGACGCGAGGCAGCACGGGGTGGGCTCTCCAAGCGAGACTCAGGCCTGCATCTGGCCTCGAACAGGGCGACCGCTTTGGATTCAAGGTGGCCCTCAGCGCCGACGGCAACACGGCCGCCGTGACTTCCGCAGCAGAGGACTCGGGGGCAATCGGTGTCGGCGGCAATCGCGCAGACGAGTCTGCCGAGGATTCCGGCGCCGTCTACATCTTCACCCGCTCGGCTGGTGTATGGCAGGAACAGGCCTACATAAAACCCTCCAACACCGATGCCTTTGACAGCTTTGGGCTCAGCCTTGCTCTCAGCGACGATGGCAATACTCTGGCCGTCGGTTCCCCAGGTGAATCGTCAGCCGCCGTCGTCATCGATGGGGATGATGCCGACAACACGGCGAGCGCTGCAGGCGCGGTATACGTGTATGCCCGTTCCGGCTCAGTCTGGAGCGGCCCCACGTACGTCAAGGCGCCCAACGCTGCAGCCTCGGATGTCTTCGGCACGCACGTTGCGCTAAGCGGCAGCGGTGAAGTGCTCCTCGTCGGTGCGCCTGGAGAAGATTCGGCAAGTTCCACCGGAGGTTCCCAAGCCGACAACAACGCCGCCAACTCGGGGGCAGCGTACGTGTACCGAAAAGCGCTCGGAGTCTGGGCATTCGAGGAGTACCTCAAGGCGCCAACCCCCACGAGCCAGGACCGCTTTGGTACCGCGGTAACCATTTCCCGAGACGGAAGCCTCATCGCCATAAGCTCGCCGCGAGCTAACGCGCAAGAAGGACGCGTTCAAATCTATCGAATGGACACCGCCTGGACGTTCCTCCAGACGCTACAGGCAACGAATCCTGGTCAGGGTGACCGCTTCGGAGAGACTCTCTCCTTCTCCGGTTCAGGCCAATTGCTCGCGGTCGGTGCACCGAACGAAGACGGTTCTGGCGCTGGGGTCAACCCCACAACCGACGACAATCGACTCAACGCAGGTGCAAGCTACGTCTTCACCATGACAGGCACTTCCTGGGGAGACGCCATCTACGTCAAGGCTGCCTCCCCAGCCGCCGGAAATGTGTTCGGCGGCTCCGTCTCCCTATCCCAGGACGGAACCACGTTTGCCGTCGGCGCCACTGAGCAAGGAGACGAATATCCTTCCGGCGCCGTCTACGTGTACTGACGTCCCCGCTTGCGAGCGCCCTCGGCGAAGTTGAACACCACTTTCAGTTTCGCCTGCGTTATCGCGGCCCTGCGCGCTTGAAGCGCCCTGCCCTGCCCGCTATCGTGGAGTAGCGGCGGGGCGCGCGTGTTTTGCGCGGTGCCCGACGCTCATCAGGAGAGCACCATGAAGGGCGACCCGCAGATCATCGATGCGCTGAACGAGATCCTCACGGCGGAGCTCACGGCCATCAACCAGTACTTCATCCACGCCAAGATGTGTAAGAACTGGGGCTACAACAAGCTACACGAACAGAAGAAGCACGAGTCGATCGACGAGATGAAAGACGCCGACGCGATCATCGATCGCATCCTCTACCTCGACGGAGTGCCCAACATGCAGCGCTACAACCCGGTGCGCGTGGGCGAAGACGTGGTCGAGCAGCACACGCTCGATCTCGCCCTCGAAACCGCCGCCATCGAGCGGCTCAACAAGGCCATCGCCCTGTGCCGCGACAAGGGCGACAACGGCACCCGCGAGCTGCTCGAGCGCATCCTCAAGGGCGAAGAGCACGCGGCCGACGAGCTCGAGGCCCAGCTGCGCGTGATCAAAGAGATCGGCAAGGAGAACTACCTCGCGCAGATGCTGTGAGCGGGTGTCACCTCCGGGCCGGCCCGAACGCCTGCTCGCGTTCCCGTCCACAATCGACGCAGAAGCCCGCGGGAACTTGACCGATACTGCGCGCCGGTTTAGGGCCTGTTTCATGTTCCGGACCGAGAGCCCGGGATGGATCGGAATCGCAGAGCTTTCGGTGCGACGAGGCGATGCTGAGCATCGTTGAGGAGCAGCGAAGAGCCCTGCGGTTTCGAGGCGCCCGGGATCGACGGGAGGAACATGAGAACAGGACCCTCGTGCACGGGTCCTGCTGGAGTTTGCCGCGTGAGCCCTGCCCTGAAGAAGCGCCTCTGGTTTGCCCTCAAGCTCGCCGTCTCGATCGGCATCATCTACCTGATCTTTCGCAAGATCTGGCAACGCCAGGACTCCGACAAGCTGCTCGCGCACCTGAGCGAGCTGGCCTGGCCGGTGTTGATCCTGTCGGCCCTCGCCCAGCTCTCGGCCATCGCCTGCAGCGTGGTGCGCTGGGACCGCTTGCTCGTGGGCCAGGGCATCCATGCGCCGTGGCGACACCTGTTCGGTTCGTTCATGGTGGGCCGCTTCTTCGGCGCCGTGACGCCCGGTGGCTTCACGGGCCTGAACGGCTACCGCATCTACGATATCGCCAAGCACACGGGCAAGACCGCGCGCTCGGTGGCCAGCATCGGCATCGAGATGGTGATCGGCAACCTCGCCATGGGCATCGTGGCCTTTGGCTGTGCGTTCTTTGGCGTGCGCTACGTGGGCGTGACGGGCATCGTCGTGCTCGCCGTCGTGTTCGGCGGGCTGATCAGCGCCACCGTCGCGTTTCTGTGGAAGCCGCGCATCGTGCGCACCATCTCGCAGCGGCTGCCCTACGCCATCACGCAGCGCCTGCAGAGCATGATCGACGCGGTCTGCGCCTACGAGGGCAAGGGGCGCCTGCTCGCGCAGACGGTGCTGCTCGGCACGGGCACCCACTTCTTCAACGGGCTCATCTACGTCTTTGCCGCCAAGGCCCTGGGCGTCGAGCTGCCAGCGACCGAGCTGTTCTTCGTGAGCGTGCTGCAGATCGCCGCCACGTTGCTGCCGATCTCGGTCAACGGCGTGGGCCTGCGCGAGGCGGCCGCACTCGGCCTGTACTCCATCGTCGGCGTGCCCGCCGAGCTCGCCGTGTTGATCCCGATCGTGGGCTTCTCGGTCGAGATGCTGATCTCCTCCTTCGGTGGCCTGATCTTGCTCGCGCGTGGCAGCGAGTATCACCCCGAGATCCGCGTGGAGGATCAGGAGCGCGAGGCCGAGGCCGAAGCCCAGATCGAACGCGTCGACGAGGCAGAGTGGCCGCGCGTCGGACGCGGTGCAGCGGTAGGCCTCGGCGCGGGGCTCGTCGCCGGCATCCTGATCGGCGTGGCCGAGGCCTGGGCCATCGTCGACGTCGCGCGCGGTCGCGCGGAACCGGACGTGTGGTTTTACGGCGCCCTCAGCTACGCGCTGTTGTGCGGGATCGCGGGCCTCTTCGGCGGTGGTGCGCTCGCCCTCAGTGGACGGCTCATGCAGCGACGCGCCGTGGCCGAGCCCAACGCCTTCGCCCACCTCACCGGCGCCATCGCCGCCGCCTTCACGCTCGTGATCGGCACCTTCCGCGTGAAGCGCGACGTGTTCCACGAGGAGCTCGTGTGGAAAAGCGCCGAAGGCCTGATGGTGCTCGGGGCCGCGCTTATTGCCTCCTTGCTCGTCTACGCGCTCTTGTTCTTCACGCTGCGTGCGCTCACCACGAAGAGCCCGGCTCGCGTGATGCTGCGTCCCGTGGGCTCGCTCGGGCTCACGGCCCTGGTCGCAGGGGCCACGCTCGGCGTCGCCTTTCTGAACGGCGACAAGGCCGCCGCGTTTCGCGGTCAGGCAGGGCCGAGCGCCGATCCGGGCAAGAACGTGCTGTTCATCGTGATCGACACCCTGCGCGCCGATCACTTGCCCGCCTACGGCTACGCAGCCGGCAAGACGCCGCACCTGTCGGCTTTCGAGGAAGACGCGATCCTCTTCGAGAACGCCTACGCGAACGCATCCTGGACGCGGCCGAGCTTCGCCTCGCTGATGACGGGTCGCTACGCCTCGAGCCACGGGGTGATGTCGAAGGCGGCGTCCTTGCCCGATGCGGCCGAGACCATCGCCGAGAGCTTCGGAAAGGCCGGCTACACCACGGCGGGCATCGTCACCAACTACAACGTGGCGCCCTTCTTCAACTTCCAGCAGGGCTTCGACCGCTACACCTACCTCACGCCCGACTTCTTGTTCGGCGCGAGTGACACGGCCGCCAAGCTGTCGCTCTTGCAGATCGTGAAGCGCGTCGACGAGAAGGCACGCGCCCTCTTGGGCAAGACCTCCCGCGGCAGCGCCTATCAGGACGCCGAGACGGTGAATGCTAGCTTGATCTCGTTCCTCGACGCAGCGCCGAGCGCGCCCTGGTTTGCCTTCGTCGGCTACATGGATCCGCACGATCCCTACTTCACCCATCCCTACGATGGCTTCGGCTACTCGCGCGCCGCCCACGTCAAGCCCGATCCCTCCGAGGCCGAGACGCTGCGCAAGCTCTACGACGGCGAGATCACGTTCTGGGATGAGCACTTCGGCAAGCTCGTGAGCGAGCTGAAGCGGCGCGGCCTCTACGACGACCTCACGATCGTGATCACTTCCGATCACGGCGAAGAGTTCATGGAGCACGGTGGCTTCTGGCACGGCACGACGCTCTACGAAGAGCAGCTTCACGTGCCCCTGTTCGTCAAGCTTCCGAAGAACGAGCGTGGCGGCTCGCGCGTGTCGCACTGGGTCGAGTCGGTCGACGTCATGCCCACCTTGCTGACGCTTGCAGGTGCAACGATCCCCGAGGCCGTGCAGGGCATCGACCTGTTCCGCGGCAAGGAGCAGACCTTCGCGGAGGAGAGCCACGAGGGCAACGTGCTGCGCTCGACGCGCATCCGTCGCTACGGCGCAGAGCTCAAGCTGATCGAGGCCAACCGCAACAACCCGCGCGGGCTCAGGGAGAAGGAGCTGTACCGCACGGACATCGATCCCGGTGAGCAGCGCGATCTTTCCGGAGTCGATGGCGATGCGCTCGCCGCGAGCGAGAAGGCCCTCGACGAGGCGAGCACCCAGGCGCGCACGGGCGCCCTCAAGGCCCTCGAGGTCGATCTCAACATGGACCAGGCCGCACAAGACCGGCTCAAGGCCCTCGGCTACGCGGGCGACGAGTAGGGACCGGGCGCACGACCACCCGGCGCCTCGACGGCTCGCAACCGGCTTGTGAAGCAGAGCACGCGAGTGGCGATCGCCGGGCACGCCCGACACCCCGCCGGCGTAGGATACGGACATGGGGTTCGCGGCGGGATTGGGTACCAAGAGCAGTCGTCCCGGACAGCTCGCCTATGAGGGCTCAGATGGGATCATGGGCCACCAGGGCAACCTGATGTTCACGGTCGCCCACGGGGGCATCACGTTTGCCGCCATCGATCGCGCCTTCGCGCTGCACGAGCAGATGATGAAGAGCTATCCGCGAGGCTACGTGCACTTCATGGTCACGCGCGTGGGTGCGCCGATTCCGACCGGGGCCGCGCGCGAACGCCTCAACGAGCTCGCCCAACGCTACTCGCACCACATCCTAGCGTCGGCCGTGGTGATCGAGGGCAACGCCCTTTGGACGAGCGCCGTACGCATCGCGCTGAGCGCCATGTCGCTCGCGCGCAAGAAGGCTCAACCACGACAGTTCTTCGTGACGTCCGCCGAAGCCTTGGCCTGGCTCGAAGAGCGCGCGGGCAACGAGCGGCGGTTTCGCACCGCCGAGGTGCTGCGCGCCATCGCGCACGCCTCCCACGAAGACGCGCGCATCGCGGTCTGACCCGCGCTTACCTCACGCAATGAGGGGTGCGCGCAGCCCGCACAGAAGCCCATTGCAATGTTAGTGAATACTCACTAGCCTCCAGTCCTGGAGAATATCGCGATGCACCAGACCGCCGAAACGAACCCCAGCGAGCGCACCGAGCCCCGTCTCGAGCCGTGGTGGGAGCGCAGCGACAATCCCACGCTGCGGGGCAACTACGCGCCGGTGGCCGAGGAGATCACGGCCTCCAACCTGAAGGTGGAAGGGCAGATCCCCCAGGCGCTCGACGGGATGTTTCTGCGCAACGGCCCAAACCCGCAATTTCAGCCCCCGGGCGTCTACCACCCCTTCGACGGCGACGGCATGATCCACGCCGTGACGCTCAAAGACGGGCGCGCGAGCTACCGAAATCGCTGGGTGCTGTCGCGCCAGCTCGCCTACGAGCGCAAAGTCGGCCGGGGCCTGTACGGCGGCATGAACAACGGCTTTCTGCCGCCCGAGCCCGACGTCGTGATGCGCGCGGGGGCCACGAAGAACGTGGCCAACATCAACGTCGTGCCCCACGCCGGGAGGCTGCTCGCGGTGAGCGAGAACGGCGGCCCCATCGCCCTCGACTACGACCTCAACACGCTCGGCAGCGCGCGCTTCGGCGGCGAAAAGCTGATGCGCTACACCGGCCACCCCCACAGCCTGCCTGACACCGACGAGCTCGTGGGCTTCGCCTACTCGCCCTTTCCGCCCTTCTTTCGCTACATCCTGGCCGACGTCGACGGCACGCTCCTCACCAACGACGTGGTCGACATCCCCGACCCGGTCATGGTGCACGACCTGTGCATCGCGGGAGAGTTCGCGGTCTTCCTCGACGCGCCCGCCATCTTCGACCTCACGGGAGGTGCGTCGGGCAAGGACTATCTCGCGTGGCGGCCCGAGCGGGGCACGCGCTTCGGCGTGATTCCAATCCACGGCCGCGGCTGGGAGACGCGCTTCTTCGAGGCCGACAACTGCTACATCTACCACTACTACAACGGCTATCAGCAAGGCGACACGCTGGTGTTCTACGCCGAGTGCTTGAACGAGGTGACGGTCGAATACCCCGAAGATCGCGACGCCGCGAAGCAGGTGTACGGCTACACCACGCGCTTCGAGATCGACCTCAAGGCAGGTGGCAAGGTGAAGCGCACGCGCGTGTCCGAGCACCCGATCGTGCTGCCCATCGTCGATCCCCGCGTCACGGGCAGGCCCTTCCGCTACGGCTACGCGATCAGCTTCGACGATCACGATCTCGACAATTGGCGCTACCTCGTGCGTCACGACTTCGACGAGAACACCGTCGATCGCTGCGATTTCGGCGAGCATCAGTGCGTGTCCGAGCCCTCGTTCATCGAAAACCCCGAGAGCCCGCGCGAAGAGGACGGCTACCTCATCTGCTACGTGTGCGACAAGCGCACGATGACGAGCAGCTGCCAGATCCTGCGTGCCGGCGCCCTGTCCGAGGGGCCCGTTGCGAAGATCTCGTTGCCCCAGCGCGTACCCCACGGCTTTCACGGCACGTGGCTTCCTAGCTGGGCGCGCTGAACGACGCCGCGCAACGCGCGCTGGCACCGTGCGAAAACGCGGTGCTGGGGCTATGGTCCGACGCGGATGACCATGCCTGACGAAGCCCCGAAGTCCACGCTCAAGGCCCCACGTTCCGAGGTTCAGCTGCCCACGCTCGAGGAGGAGATCCTCGCGCTCTGGGAGCAGCACGGCACCGAGCAAAAGAGTCTGTCGCCCAAGGGCGAGAAGGCCTTCGTGTTCTACGACGGTCCGCCCTTTGCCACGGGCTTGCCCCACTACGGACACCTGCTCGCCGGCACCATCAAAGACATCGTGCCGCGCTACTGGGCCATGCAGGGCCTCGACGTCGAGCGCCGCTTCGGCTGGGACTGTCACGGCCTGCCCATCGAGAGTCTGACCGAAAACGAGCTGAACCTGCACAGCAAGGCCGAGATCGAGGCCTACGGCGTGCCGAAGTTCAACGCCGCCTGCCGCGCCGGCGTGCTCCGCTACACGAAGGAGTGGGAGCGCACGGTCAAGCGCATGGGCCGCTGGGTCGACTTCGAAAACGACTACAAGACCATGGATCCGTCGTTCATGGAGACGGTCTGGTGGGTGTTTCGGCAGCTTTGGGACAAGGGCCTGATCTACGAGGGCTTTCGCATCCAACCGGTGTCACCCGCGCTCGGCACGCCACTCAGCAACTTCGAGGTGGCCCAGGGCCCGCAGGAGCGCGACCCCGTCACGAAGAAGGACGGTCATCGCCGCCGGCAGGACCCGAGCATCACGATTCGCTTCAAGCTCGAGGACGAAGACGCCTGGCTGTGGGCGTGGACCACGACGCCGTGGACGCTACCGAGCAACCTCGCGCTCGCGGTGCACCCCGAGGTCGAGTACGTGAAAGTGCGCGTCGAGGAGACGGGCGAGGTCGCCTACGTCGAGCCCAAGCTGCTCGCGAGCTACCAAGAGCGTAAGCGCGTCGGCGCGACGACCGAGCTTGCGCGCATGAAGGGTAAGGACCTCGAGGGCAGACCCTACGAGCCGTTGTTTCCGTACTTCGCGTCGTACAAGACGAGAGAAGACGGCTCTCGCTGGTGCTTCAAGGTCGTGTGCGCCGAGTACGTCACCACCGACAGCGGAACGGGCATCGTGCACCAGGCGCCCGCCTTCGGCGAAGAAGACTATCAGGTGGGCCTCAAGGAAGGCCTGCCGGTGATCCGGCCGCTCGACTTGACGGGCGTGTTCGACGAGCGCGTGACCGACTTCGCAGGCCAGTTCGCAAAGGATGCCGACAAGGGCATCGTGCACATGCTCAAGGAGCAGGGCAAGCTCGTCGATCACGACACGATCGTGCACGCCTACCCGCACTGTTATCGCACCGAGCAGCCGCTGCTCTACATGGCGCTGTCGACCTGGTTCATGAAGGTCGAGTCGATGCGCGACGCGCTCGTGAAAAACAACCAGCAGATCCACTGGGTGCCCGATCACGTGGGCACGGGCCGCTTCGGCAACTGGCTCGAGGGCGCGCGCGACTGGAACCTCTCGCGCAATCGCTTCTGGGGCACCCCCATCCCCGTGTGGCGCAACGAGAGCGATCCGAGCGACATGCTCTGCGTGGGCTCCGTGGCCGAGCTCGAAGAGCTCGCAGGGCTCGCGAAGGGGTCGCTCACCGACCTGCACCGGGAGAGCATCGACGCCATCAGCTTCCCGTCGCGGAAGAACCCCGCCCAGACCATGCGCCGCATCGAAGAGGTGTTCGATTGCTGGTTCGAGTCGGGCTCCATGCCCTACGCGCAAAACCATTACCCGTTCAAGCAAGACAAGGTCGCCTACGTCGAGCAAAATCTGCCGGCCGACTTCATCGCGGAGGGGCTCGATCAGACGCGCGGTTGGTTTTACACGCTGCATGTGCTGTCGAGCGCGCTGTTCGGGCGCCCGGCCTTCAAGAACGTGATCGTGAACGGCCTCATCCTTGCCGCCGACGGCAAGAAGATGTCGAAGCGCCTGAAGAACTACCCCGATCCGAACGACGTGATCGCGAGCTTCGGCGCCGACGCGCTGCGTGCGTACCTGATCAACAGCGCCGTGGTGCGCGCCGAGCCCATGCGGTTCGGCAAGGACGCCCACGACACCACGGGCGAGTGCGTGAAGGACACCGTGCGGCTCGTGATCTTGCCGCTGTGGAACGCCTACAACTTCCTCGCTACCTACGCCATCGCCGATGGTTGGTCTCCCACGGAA
The DNA here is from genome assembly GCA_964398415.1 of uncultured Polyangiales bacterium. Lineage (GTDB taxonomy): Bacteria > Myxococcota_A > Polyangia > Polyangiales > DASUME01 > DASUME01. Next base: position 9,898 of record CAYNOM010000165.1, read on the forward strand.
GCGTCGCTACACGTCACACCCAAGGGCGACCTCGACCGCTGGATCCTCTCGCGCGTCCAGCACTTCCTCTCGGAGATGAAGACGGAGTACGAAGAGTACGAGCTGAGCAATCTCGTGCCGGCCTTCGTGCGCCTGAGCGACGAGCTCAACAACTGGTACATCCGCCGCGGGCGCCGTCGCTACTGGACGAAGGCCGGCGAGAGCAAGGAGAGCGATCAGGACAAGGCCGACGCCTACGCCACCTTGTTTCGCGTGCTCGTCACGGTGTCGCACGCCATGGCGCCCGTCTTGCCCTTCTTCTGCGAGTACCTGTTCCAGCGTTTGATGGTCGACACGGGTCTCGCGAAAGAGGGCGACAGCGTGCACCTCGGGCGCTTTCCGGCCGTCGATGCGGGGTTGCTCGACCTCGAGCTCGAGGCGCGCATGCAGGCCGCACGGGACGTGGTGGGCCTCGGCCTGCAGATCCGTGAGCGCGAGAAGATCGGCGTGCGTCGCCCGCTCGGCAAGGTCACCGTCGCCAGCCGCGATCCGCACGTGCGCGACGCCGTGGCCCAGTTCTACGAGGCGATCACCGGCGAGCTGAACATCAAGCAGATCGAGGTGATCGCGGACGACTCGGCGCTGTGCAAGGTGAGCGTGAAGCCGAACTTCAAAACCCTGGGCAAGCGCCTCGGACCGAAGCTCAAAGCCGTGCAACAAGGGCTTGCGCAACTCTCGGCCGAGCAGCTGGGCGAGCTCGAGCAGCAAGGCTCACTCGTGGTCGAAGGCGAGACGCTGACGCGCGAGGACCTGCTCTTGCACCGCGAAACCGTGGGCGGCGGTGCCGTGGAGAGCCAGAACGGCATCACCGTCATGCTCGACACCAAGATCACGGCCGAGCTTCACGCCGAAGGTCTGGCGCGCGAGCTCGTCAACCGCATCCAAAACCTGCGCAAGAGCGCCGGGCTCGACGTCAGCCAACGCATCCGCCTCGTGCTCGCCTGCGACGGTGTGCTCGGCGAGGTGGCAGACAGCGAGACCCTGAGTGAGATCATCGCCCGCGAGACCCTGGCCGTGTCCGTCGAGCACGTCAAGGAGAGTGC
>CAYNOM010000166.1:0-10938 GCA_964398415.1 uncultured Polyangiales bacterium
GGGCGATGTCTTCGTTACCAACGACCCGGCCCTCGGCGGCTCACACCTACCCGACATCACGGTGGTCTCCCCCGTGCACGACGCGCAGGGAGCGCTGCGCTTCGTGTGTGCAAGCCGCGGTCATCACGCCGACATCGGGGGCATCACCCCGGGCAGCATGCCGCCGTTCTCGAAGCGACTCGACGAAGAGGGTGTGGTGCTGTCCTGCGAGCGCATCGTACACGCGGGCACCTTCGACCGCGAACGCGTGCTCGCGCTGCTGCGTCGCGGCACGTACCCCGCGCGCAATCCCGAGGAAAACCTCGCAGACCTCGAGGCCCAGATCGCGGCCAATCAGCTCGGGGCGCGGCTTCTGTCCGAGCTCGACGCGCGCTTTGGTCCGGACGTCGTCAGCGCCTACATGCAGCACATCCAGGACAACGCGAGAGACAGCGTCGAGGCTGCGATCCGAGCGCTCGAAGACGGTGAGCACACGTTCGAGGACGCGCTCGACGACGGCACGAAGATTTGTGTTCGCGTGCGCGTCGACGGTGCGCGCATGGCCATCGACTTCGCGGGCACGAGCCCCGAGCACGCGGAGAACTTCAACGCCCCACGTGCGGTCACGGTCGCCGCGGTGCTCTACGTGCTGCGCTGTCTCGTGGGTAAGCCCATTCCCCTCAACAGCGGCTGCCTCGGCCCCATCGATCTACACATCCCCGAGGGCAGCCTGCTTTCGCCGAGCCCGGGGCGGGCCGTGGTGGCAGGCAACGTCGAGACGTCCCAGCGCGTGGTCGACGTCTTGCTCGGTGCGCTCGGCGTGGCGGCCGCCAGCCAAGGCACCATGAACAACCTCACCTTCGGCAACACGCGCTTCGGCTACTACGATACCATCGCGGGCGGCGCGGGGGCCACCGCGCGTGCGAACGGCGCCTCGGCGGTGCACACGCACATGACCAACACGCGCATCACCGATCCTGAGGTGCTCGAGCGCCGCTTTCCGGTGCGCCTGCATCGCTTCGCCGTGCGTCGCGGTTCGGGAGGCAGCGGGGCTCAACGTGGGGGCGACGGCGTGATCCGCGAGCTCGAGGCCCTGTGTCCACTCACGGTCAGCTTTCTCTCCGAGCGCCGAACGCGCGCGCCTTTCGGCCTCGAAGGCGGCGAAAGTGGCAGCCCCGGCAAGAACCTGGTCGACGGTCAGGATGTCGGTGCCCGTGCGGTGGTGCAGGTGGACGCCTCGGCCCTGATTCGCATCGAGACGCCTGGTGGAGGTGGCTTTGGGGCTCTGCCCTGAGCCTTGCGCGAGCGACGGCGAAAGGTTATCCCCCTCGCCATGGGAAAACAGCTGATTTCCGCGGCTTTGCTGAGCCTACTCGGGCTTTCGGGCTGCACTTTCTTCACCGCTGGTGAGAGCGTGAGCGAGCCCGATCCTGGCCAGGCCCGGGCTGCGGCAGCTTCCGAGGGCAAAAAGCCCCACGATCACCCCCACGGTGAGCCCCACGACGATGCAGCCGAACGCGCCCCCGTCGAGACCGCGACTGCCGCGCACATTCTGATTCGCTACGCGGGTGCGCTACGCACCACGCCGGACGTCACGCGCACCAAGGAAGAGGCCAAGAAGCTGGCCGACGAGGTGATGCGAAAGGCCAAGGCGCCCGGGGCGAGCTTTGCCGACATCGCCAACGAATACACCGAAGACCCCTCGGGCAAGGGACGCGGCGGCGCGCTCGGCACGTTCCCGCGCGGCCGCATGGTGCCCGAGTTCGACAGGGCCACCTTTGGTCTCGAGCCCGGTGGTGTCAGCGACATCGTGGAGACCGGCTTCGGCTTCCACATCATCCATCGCGAGAAGTGAGGCCTGCGTGAGCTCCTCCGAAGTCAGCGTTCCGCGCAGCCGGCTCGCCTTCCTCTTCATGCTGGTGAGCCTCGTCGTCTACGCGGCGGCCGACCTCGGCACCAAGGAGTGGGCCCTGCATGCCCTGTCCGCCGAGCGCACGGGCGATAAGCCTCCGATCTGCCAGCCCGACGAGCGGGGGTACATGCGCATGCAGCGCGTTCCCACCAACGAGAAGACCGTGATCGAGGGCTACTTCGTGTTCCACTACGCGGAGAACTGCGGCGCCGCGTTCGGCATGCTGCGCACTGCGCCCGCGTGGGTGCGCGCCGTGGTGTTCGGCGTCGCCGCGCTCGGTGCCACCATCGTCTTGTCCTTGATGTTCATCCGCGGTGCAGGCGGGCCCATGTTTGCCGCGGCCGTGCCGTTGATCCTCTCGGGGGCCCTCGGCAACCTCGCCGATCGCATTCGACACGGCTTCGTCGTCGACTTCATCCAGGTCGATCCGCGTTGGTTCTCCTATCCCACCTTCAACGTCGCCGACATCACCATCTTCATCGGTGTCGCGCTGCTCTTCCTGGATGGCATGCGCAAGCCCGCGCCCCAGCCAAGCGCCGAGCCAAAGCGCGACGAGCCCGCGGCGAGGGGCTAGGGCGTGTACCCGAGCTTCGGTGAGGTGTTCGGCGAGCCGGTCCCGGCTTACTTCACCATGCTGATGCTCGGCTTCGCCGTGGCCATCTACAGTGTGGTGCGCTGGGCGAAGAAGGTCGGGGTCGATCATCAGTCGGTCATCGACTGCGGTCTTGCATCGATCCTCGGCGGCATCCTCGGTGGTCGGCTCTTGCACGTGCTCGCGGACGGCTACTTCTGGGACTACGTGCACCTGTGCACCGATCCCCAGCTCGTCGGCTGGCAGATCACCCAGGCCCAGTGTCGCGCGGCCGAGGGCGTTTGGGATGCGGCGGCGCGCGTGTGTCGGCCGGCTGCCCGCGATTGCCTGGCCTGGGCCAAGTTCTACAATGGCGGTCTCGCCTACTACGGCGGCCTCGTCTTCGGCGCGTGGGGGGCGGTGCACGTGGCGCGTCGCGACGGCCTGCCCGTGCTGAAGCTCGCCGACATCACCTTCATCGGCGTGGCTTTTGGTCTGTTCGCAGGTCGCATCGGCTGCTTTCTGGGAGGCTGCTGCTATGGCCTGCCCACCGCGCATCGCTTCGGGCTCGCGTTCCCCGCCTGGTCGCCCGCGAGCGAGGGGCAGTTTCGCGAAGGGCTGCTCTCCCATCCTGGGCAGCCCTCGCTGCCGGTCCATCCGACGCAGCTCTACGAGGCCCTGGGCTGCCTCGCCATCGCGCTCGTGCTCAACGCCTGGGGCCCGCGCCACAAGCGCTTCGATGGCCACATCGCGCTGGCGTTTCTCGTGCTCTACGCGGTGCTGCGCTTCGGCCTCGAGTTTTTACGCGCCGACGATCGCGGGCTCTTTCTCGGCGTGAGCACGTCGCAGTGGATCAGCATCGCCATCGTGGGCGCGGCGCTCGTGCTGGCGCGCAAGCTCGCGCTGCGTACGCGCGCGGCCCTCGCGAGCTGAGGGTGTACCTCAGCCGACGCTGCGCTCCGCTGCTTCCAGCGTGTTCTGCATCAGCATGGCGATGGTCATCGGGCCCACGCCGCCAGGTACGGGCGTGATCCACGAAGCTCGCTCTTTGGCCTCTGCGAAGGCCACGTCGCCCACCAAGCGCTTGTCGGCGAGGCGGTTCATGCCCACGTCGATCACCACTGCGCCGGGCTTCACCCAGCTGCCCTTGACCAGCTCGGGCACACCCACCGCCGCGATCACGATGTCGCTCTCTGCCACGCGCTGATCGAGGTCTTGCGTGCGCGAGTGGGCCATGGTCACCGTGCAATTCTTCTCGAGCAGCATGAAGGCGATGGGCTTGCCCACCAGGTTGCTGCGGCCGATCACGATGGCGCGCTTGCCCTCGAGCGAGATGCCCGTCTCGGCGAGCAGGCGCATACAGCCGCTCGGCGTGCACGGACGCAGGCCCACGCCGCCCGTGGCGAGCAGCCCCGCGTTCACGGGGTGTAGACCATCCACGTCCTTCTTCGGATCGATGCTGTGCACCACCGCTTGTGTATCGAGCCCCTTCGGCAGCGGCAGCTGCACGAGGATGCCGTCGACGTTCGGGTCGGCGTTCAGCGAGCGTACCTTGTCGAGCAGCGTGGCTTGGGCCGTGTCGGCGGGCAGGCGATGCACGAGGCCGCGCATGCCGACCTGGCCGCTCGTCTTCTCCTTGCTGTTCACGTAGACGTGCGATGCCGGGTCGTCGCCTACGATCACGACCTCGAGACCCGGCTTGCGTCCGTGCTTCTGCTCGAAGGCATCCGCGCGCACCTTCACCTCGGCGCGCACCTTCTCCGCGATTTGCTTCCCGTCTAGGATCTGTGCCGTCATCGTTCCCTCATGTGCGCGTCGCTTCGTGGATGCGAAAGGGTTAGCGTGGTTGCGTTGCGTGTTCGCTACGTGAGCAGCTTCTCGAGCAGCCGATCGAGCTCGTCGTAGCTCGTGAAATGGATCTGCAGGTTGCCCTTGCCGTTGCGGTCGGCGACGTTGACCTTCGAGCCCAGCGAACGCGAAAGGCGTGTCTCGAGGTCGCGCACGTTCGGGTTCTTTCCGGAGGGCTTCGGCTCGGCGTTTTCCTTGGCTTTGTTCGTCTCGGCGACGAAGCGCGCGGCGCGCTCGGTCTCGCGCACGCTCCAGCCCTTTTCGATGGCGTTTTTGGCGAGCTTCACCATCGCGTTCGGATCGCCCGCCACGAGCAGCGCGCGCCCGTGACCTTCGCTGAGCTGGCCCGCTTCCACGAACGACAGCACGGCCTCGGGCAGCTTGAGCAGACGCATGGCATTGGCGACGGTCGAGCGGTCTTTGCCGACGCGCTGTGCGACGCTCTCCTGCGTGTGTCCGTGCTCGTCCAAGAGGCGCTGAAACGCGCGCGCCGTCTCGATGGGGTTCAGGTCTTCGCGCTGCAGATTCTCGACCAGCGCGGCCTCGAATGCCTCGGCATCCGAGAGCTCCTTCACCCAAACCGGAACCTCGAAGAGCCCTGCGCGCTGCGCCGCCCGCCAGCGTCGCTCGCCCGCGATGATGTGAAAGCCGCCTTGGCTGCGCTTTCGCACCAGGATCGGCTCGAGCACGCCGAGCTCGCGAATCGACTGCGCAAGCTCCTCGAGGCGCTGGTCGTCGAACAGGCGCCGCGGCTGGCCATCCGTCGGATGCAGCTCCTCGATGCGTGCGCTCGTGGTGGGGCGCGGGACGGCGGGTTGGGGCGCGCCGCCTGGGAGAAGCGCGTCTAGCCCTCGTCCGAGGGCTCTCTTCTTTCCGGGTTCTTGCTGCATGAGCTCGTTCGTACTCAGGCCGCCGCTTCGGGCAGGCGATCGAGGATCTCACGCGCCAGACTCAAGTAGCCCTGGGAGCCCTTGGAGCCGGCGTCGTACAGGATGATGGGCTTGCCGTGTGAGGGCGCCTCGGCGAGGCGCACGTTGCGCGGAATGACCGTCTCGTAGACGGGGAAATGCTGGCGCAGCTCTTCGGCCACCTGATTGGCGAGGTTGCTGCGCGGGTCGAACATCGTGAGCAACACGCCGTGCACGTAGAGCGCCGGATTCAGCGCGGTCTTGATGCGCTCGACCGTGCTCATCAGATGGCTGATGCCCTCGAGCGCGTAGTATTCACACTGCATCGGCACAAGCACCGCGTCGGCGGCGGTGAGCGCGTTGAGCGTGAGCAGGCCGAGTGAGGGCGGGCAATCGATCAGGATGAAATCGTAGTCGTCTTTCACCGTTTCGATCGCCTGCTTCAGGCGCGTGGCTCTGTCGTCGAGGTCGACGAACTCGATCTCCACGGCTGCGAGATCGGGGCCCGAGCCCACGAGCTTGAGGCAGCTCAGATCGGTGGCGCGCGCGGCATCGCCAATGCTCTCGCGGCCGACGAGCACATCGTAGGTGCCCTTCTGCACGCTGCGCGGTGCGACACCGACGCCGCTCGTGGCATTGCCCTGCGGATCCATGTCGATGAGCAGCACGCGCTGCTCGGCCACGGCCAGGCTCGCTGCCAGGTTGACGGCCGTCGTCGTTTTGCCGACGCCGCCCTTCTGATTGGTGATCGCTACGACGCTGCCCACGGGGCTCATCCCTCTCTCGCGCACGCAACTTCGCACACCCGGGGGGAGGTGCCAAGGCAGGCAGGGGCCGCTCTCTGCCCATTTCTTTGTGCGCCCATGACTGGGTGGTAGCGTCTGCGTCGATGTAGGACAACGTGGTTGTTGCCACGTTCGTACCGGAGTCCGGGCATGTCGGCCCGACGACTCGACGCACGAGGAGGACGACGCCCATGGCGGCACCGAAGAGCTACAGCAACTTTGCGGAGTTCGAGCGCGAGGAGATCCGGCCGGAGCAGAAGTGCGGCTGGAGCATCGACGATCTGTTCCGTGATGCCGAGCTGCGTGTGGGCGAGTCCTTCTACGAAGACAGCGAGCCCGACGAGCTCGACTTCGGCCGTTGATTTTGCGCGTCCCGCCTCCCGGGACGCCGCCGAGTGACGATGCCCCGTCCCTTGGCCCACGAGCCCCGGCGGATGCCCCCGCTGGGGCTCATTTTATTCGGCGGGCTCCGTCGAGCTCGAGGTCGACTCGGGCCAGACCCAGCGCACCGCGCGCATGACGAGGCTCCTCGCGTCTTCCACGGCCAGGTAGAACGCCGGCACCGCAAGCAGGATGAGGACCGTTGCGCCGAGCACGCCGAAGGCGAGGCTTATCGCCATCGGGATCAGAAAGCGCGCCTGGGTGCTGGTCTCGGTGAGCATGGGTGCAAGGCCCCCGAAGGTCGTCACCGACGTCAGGAAGATGGGCCGCGCGCGCCGCACGCAAGCCCGCACCACCGCGTCGCGCACGGGCAAGCCCTCCGCGCGATAGGTGTTGATCGCGTCGAGCAAAACGATCGAGTCGTTCACGACCACGCCCGACAGGGCCACGATGCCCATCATGCTGATCAGGCTCAGCGTGTAGCCCATCACCAGGTGACCCACGAACGCGCCGATGACGCCAAACGGGATGGCGATCATCACGACGATGGGCTGGATGTAGCTGCGGAAGATGATGGCGAGCATCACGTACATGCCGAGCAGCGCGAGCAAGTAGTTGGGCCCGAGGCTGCCCATGGTTTCGCGCTGTCCGCGTTGATTGGCGCCAAACTCGTAGGTGAGCCCGGGCGTGGCCGCGACCACGTCGGCGAGCTCGTTCGTTTGGAGGCTTTGCGCGATCTCGTTGGAGTTCGCGGTGACCGTGTCGATGTCGGCTGCCACGTGCACGATGCGCCGTCCGTTGCGGCGCTCGATCTCCGTGTAGGCGCGTCCACGGCGTGTGTCGGCGGCGGCCGTCAGCGGCAGCTCACCGCCGTCGCGCGTGCGCAAGAGAAACGTTTCGAGCGCGTGCTCTGACGCGCGCTCCTCGCGCGGCCGTCTCACGTACACGCGCAGCTCGTCACGCCCGCGCTGCTCGCGCAGCACCTCTTCGCCAAAGAATGCCGCGCGCAGCTGCCGCGCCATGTCGGACGGGGTCACGCCCAAGGAGCGCGCCTCCGGCCGCAAGGTGAAGTCGAGCTGCTCTTTGCCCTTGGCCAGGCCGTCGTCCACGTCGGTGACGCCGGTGTAGGAGCGGAGGGCGCCTGCCACCTTCTCGGCGGCCGCTTCGAGGGTGGCCTTGTCGCCGTGCGAGAGCTCGACGTCGATGCCGCGCCCGCCACCGGGGCCACGCGTCGACTCGAAGCTTATCGACTCGACGCCAGGCACGTCGCCGAGCTTCGCGCGCCACATGCGCTTGAAGTCTTCGGTGCCCAGTGTGCGCTCGCCCATGGGCGGCATCTCGAGAGACACGGTCGCGATGTGATTGGCGCCGATGCCCACGGCCGTGAACACCCCTCGCAAGAGCTTCTCGGGGCCGCCGTTTTCCGCGATGACCTCGGTCGCGGCAGCCTCGACCTTGCGCACCACGGCCTCGGTTTCGCTGCGTGGGGCGCCGAAGGGCAGCTTGATCGTCACGTCGATCGAGTCGCCCTCGATCTGCGGCATGAAAGTGAACTTGAGGTGCCCGCCTGCCACGAGGCCGATGGTGGCGATGAGACTTGCGAAGGCGAACGCCAAGGTGAGGTAGCGGCGCTTCGTCGCCCACTCAGCGAGCGGGCGGTAGTAGCGCTGCACGACGCGCTCGAAGCCCAGGCTCACCTTGGCCTGCCTGCCATCGAGCCAGCCGAGCACGCCCCCGCGCTGCTTGATCGAGGTGTGAGCCAGGTGGGCCGGCAGGATGAACAGCGACTCGAACAGGGAGATGATCAGGACCGACGTGACGATGATCGGGATGTTGCGCAAGAACTTCCCGGAGATACCCGGCACGAACAAGAGCGGCACGAAGGCGATGACGGTGGTCAGCACGCTGAACACCACGGGCGTGCCCACCTGGCGCACGCCTCCGATCGCGGCTTGGCCCGGGGTTTCGCCCTCCCGCAGCCGCGTGTAGGCGGCTTCGCCGACCACGATCGCGTCATCGACCACCATGCCGAGCACCACGATGAAGCCGAACAGGCTCACCATGTTGAACGACACCTCGCTGATGGGAAACAGCAGGATCGATCCACAGAACGAGATCGGGATGCCGAGGGTCACCCAGAAAGCGAGCCGCGTATCCAGGAACGCGCCGAGGATCAGGATCACGAGGATCAGACCCTGCATCGCGTTGCGCAACAACAGATCGATGCGCCCTTCGTAGGCGTCGCCGAGGTTCCCCCAGGTGGTGTACTTCACCCCGGGGGGCAGGCTCACGCTGTGGCTCTCGATGAATTCCTCGAGGGCCTCGGCGACGTCGAGGGGCGAGGGATCGCCGACGCGATACAAGTCGATCATCAGCGCGGGCTTGCCGTTGTAGAAGCCCAGCGTGCCGTCTTCCTCGAAGCCGTCGCGAATGGTCGCGATGTCCGCGAGCGTCAGCGTCGTGCCGTCGGGGCGCGACAGGACCGCGATGTCGCGAAACTGATCGCCGCTCAGCTTGCGCTCGCTGGTGCGCACCAGGATCTCGCCCGCATCCGTCTTGATGGCGCCGCCTGGGAGCTCGATCGAGGCCGCGCGCACCACCTGCGCCACGTCCTGCAGCGTGAGGCCGTAGGAGCGAAGGTTCTCGGCGGGAATCTCGATGGCGATCTCGCGGCGTGGCGGTGCCCTCAGCTCCACCTGCTCGAGGCGTGGATCGAGCAAGAGCTCATCTCTGGCCTGCTCGGCCAGCTCGCGCAGCGCGTATTGATCGAGGTCGCCCGAGACGATCAGCGACACCGGGATCTCGCGTCGCACGAGCAGCGTGACCTCGGGCTGCTCGAGGTCTTCGGGGAAAGAGGTGATGCGGTCGACCGCGCTCTTGATGTCCGACAGCACCCGGTCTTCGTTGGCGCCGAGCTGCATCTCGACGCGCACGCTGGCTAGGCCCTCCTTGGCGGTGGAGACCACGTCCTTGACGCCGTCGATGCCGCGCACGGCCTCCTCGATGGCGAGCACGGCGCCGGCCTCGACCTCTTCTGGACTCGCGCCCGGGTAGGCCGCCGTGATCTCGATCACGTCGAGGTCGAAGGCGGGAAAGACCTCTTGCTGGACCCGCAGCATGCCGAGGAGGCCGCCGATGATCAGCACGAGCATTGCGATGTTGGCGGCGACGGGGTTCTTCGCCATCCAGGCGAGGGGGCCCTTGTCGTCGGTGCCGGTGAAATCGCTCACGTGAAAGACTCCCTAAGCTGGGCTGGGCGGAAGTAGCAGAATCGGCCGGTGGCAGCATTCTAGTCGCGCGCGCACTTGTCCATGCCTTCGTTCGCGCGACCTGGGGCGGCCGTTTCACTCGCACGGCATCCCATGGAGCGGGTCGCTCCAGGATCTGCTATGCAAAAGACTGCGTCAGCGGGAGAGAACGTCGGTGAGTCGCATTGAAATCATGTCGTCGAAGGACCTCACCCGCATGCGGGCGGCTTGCCAGCTCGCGGCCGATACCCTGGTGATGGTCTCCGAGCACCTGCGCCCCGGCATCTCGACCGACGACATCAACACACTGGTGCACGACTACACCCTGGCCCACGGCGCGCGGCCGTCACCCCTCGGCTACCACGGTTACCCGAAGAGCGTGTGCACGAGCGTGAACGAGGTCGTCTGTCACGGCATCCCGAACAGCCGCGTGCTCGTGGATGGAGACATCGTCAACATCGACGTCACCTCCTATCTGCCCGAAAAAGACGGCTTTCACGGCGATACGAGCGCCACGTTCTACATCGGAAAGCCCTCGCCCGAGGCCATCAAGATCGTCGAGGTCGCCCGCCGTTGCCTCGAGGCTGGCGTCGCGCAGGTCAAGGATGGCGCCCGTCTCGGCGACATCGGAGCAGCCATCCAAGAGCTGGCCGAGCGAGAGGGCTGCTCGGTGGTGCGCGACTACGTGGGCCACGGCATCGGCCGCCAGTTTCACTGCGCGCCCCAGGTGCCGCATTACGGCACGCGCGGTGCGGGCAAGCGACTCAAATCGGGCATGGTGTTCACCATCGAGCCCATGATCAACCTCGGCGACTACCGCTGTGAGCTGCTCGACGACGGCTGGACGGTGCTCACCGCCGACCGCTCGCTCTCCGCGCAGTTCGAGCACACCATCGTCGTCACGCGCGAGGGCTGCGAGGTCCTCACGTCGCGCTCGGCGGCGCTCAAGCACAGCGAAGACAAGCCCTGGGCCCAGCTCGGCCCGCTCACGTCCCACAGCGCGCTCTCTGCACGCAGCATGACGGCGGTCGACAGCCTCTTCGGCGGGTGACTACGCAGGCACCAACAAGAACCAGGTGTCTCCCTCGCGCTCGAGCGGAATGCTCTCGAGGACGAGGTGCAGACACGGCCCCGCGACGCAGCGTCCATCGTCGAGCTGATAGAGCGCCCCGTGGGTGCCGCACAGAAGGTGCTGTCGATCGGCGGTGAGAAACTCGCGCGAGCCTGCGTCGATCGGGATGGGCAGGTGTCGGCAACGGTTGAGATACGCGCGCGGCGCGCCGTCACTGCCGCGGAGCACGAGCGC
>CAYNOM010000167.1:0-10881 GCA_964398415.1 uncultured Polyangiales bacterium
GATGCTTGCTCTTGTTGCTGCTTTCTCTCGCAGGCGTGTCGACGGCCTGCGTGCGCGTCGCGCCCTATGAACGCGAGCGACTTTCGCGCAAGGACATGGCCTTGGGTCAGCATGCCGACCTGGTCGCTGGCGAAGAGCACGCCGTGGCCTACCGCGAGGGCTCGAGCGGGAGCGGCGAAGCCAAGGGAGGCGGCTGTGGCTGCAACTGATCGCCCGGCGTGTGCAGCGCTCTTGGCGTTGGGGCTCAGCGCGTGTGCTGCGGGCGACCGCGCCGATGAGGGGCTCTACGTCGAAGACGCGGGCATGCCCTTCGGCTTTTCTCAGACCGGTGGGGCCATCAGCGACTCGAGCGGCGGCGCCGACGGGCCCAGTGACTCCGGCTCGGGACCGAGCGGGCAGGGTGGCGCTGGTGCAGGGCTTCGCGCGTGCGCCAACGTCGCGACGTTCAGCGCGCGCGTGAGACCGCGCTTCACGCTGGATTGTGTGCGCTGCCACGACGGGACGAAGGGTAAGGCCACCAAGCTGTTGAATCTCACGGCCCTGCGTTCGGGTGGCGATCAGGTCGCCTGCGACGCCACTCTGGGCACGACCGACGCCGAGAGCCCGGCGCTGAGCACGATTTTCACCTTCGTCGATCCTGACAATCCGGCGACAGTGCACGATTTCAAATACGCCACCTCGATGGCGTTCGCGGCCTACAGAGCGGACGTCCTCAGCTGGCTCGAGACGGAGTGAGTCTTCGCGCCTTGGGGGCCTGCGCCGGGACGCCCGTTTTTTACGTGCTTTTGAGCGAGTCCTGGGGCTTGTCAGCGGCTCCGCCCGCGGCTTAGAGTGCCAGCGGCAGCGTCGTCCGCGGGGCGGGGCTGCCGCTCTTTTACTCTGTCGGGATGAGGTTTGCTCATGTGGCCTTTCGGCCTTCTTGCGCGTCGCGCGCCATCGCTTTGCTTGGACAACGAACAGCTCCGCTCGTCGCTGCGCCATGCTGAAAGGCTCCGCTCGTCGCTGCGCCATGCGCCGCTCGCTCTGAGCGTGGGATTGCTCGTCAGCTGTGCGCCCGAGCTCGAGAAGCTCGATGACGTGCGCAGCACCCGTGGCAGCCTCGGCGAGGAGGTCTACAAGACCCTGTGTCGACGGGTGGCGGGCACGGCCATACCGGACGACCTCGACGGAAGACGGAGCGAAGCGTTGTGCCTTGGCAATGCTGCCCAGGCCGATGGCGCGCTCGACGCGGGGCGCGGGGAGCTGCCTGCACGGCTCGTTGCGCTCGCAGAGCGCCGCGCACGGCTCGTTGCGGCCGTCGATGCCATGCTGCCTGGTGATCTCGGCGACGAGCTCGAGGACCTGACACGTCAGCTTCTGCCCTTCTACGAGGAAGAGGAGGGGGAGCGCATTCAGGAGTCGACGCGCACCCTGTCGGCCTTCATGCAAGCCCTGGCCGGCGATGACGCCGCACGCTTGGGCCTCGAACGACTGGGGCGCTCGGGAATGTCGCCGCCCGAGCACAGCTTTGGCGCCTATCGCGCGCTGCTCGGCTACGAGCGCGTCGCCGAGGTGCTCGCCGTGCTGCTGCCGATCCTGACGGAGAGCGAGGCGGTTCGGCCCTACTTCGAGACGGTGCTGTCGGGCATCGCGCTCGAGCTCGCGACGAGTGAGGTCGATGACGCGCCTGACGCGAGCACGCGTTTGCTCAAGGACTTGCTCACGCGCACGCACCCCGACTTCGCCGTGGGTGATGCGCTTTACACGGCCGTGCGCGACGCGCGCGGGCTGCCCACGCCGCGAAGGCTGGGGGGCGACGTGCCCTATCCCTTCGTCGACAAGGACGGCGATGGCCTGGCTGACGAGAGCGGCGGTAAGTTCGTCCTCGCGCCGAGCTTCAAGGGCGAGCTTCCGACTCCCTTTGCGACGCGCGACGAGAGCACGGCCACTCGCCGCGACGATCAAGGTCGAGCCCTCGGCTTCGAGAGCGACGGAACGCCCGGTGAAAGGCAGCTCTACGACACCATCGACGCCAACCAGACTGTGCTCGCGGCGGTGATGCGTGAGTCGGGCAAGCTGTTCGAGCCCGAGTCGCAGATCGCCATCAAGCTCGCGAAGGTGGTGCCGGCCCTGTTCGGCGAGCGCATCGACCAAGAGCGAGAGTACGGAAAGGCGCGCCTGGCCTACCGTGCACCCGACACGGACGACAGTCCCGCCGTCGATCTCGTGCACGCGCTCGGCACGCTCGTCGATCGCGAGGTGTATCCCGATGCGCTGCGCTTGAGCGCCGAGCTGCTCGACAAGCACGAAGCGGCCTGGGCGCGTGCGCTCGCGCCGCTGCTCACACTCGAAAAGCGTACCAGGAAGGACTCGGACGCCTATCCGGGTGCGAAGCTCGCGGACGCAACCACGTTCTGGGACGAGCTTCTGTACGAGGTGGAGAAGCTGTCGCGTCAGCGCCGCGACGCGCAGGGGGCCACGGCCGTCGAGAACATGATGCGCGCCTCCCTCGGCTACGCGCGCAACCTCGAGAAGACGGGAGCCCCGCTCGAGCGCATCGCGGACTATGCGGCGCTCAAGCACACGGGCGCCGTGGCGGCCGTGCTCATGCGCTACAAGGACGAGTGGCGGTCGAACCCCAACACCGAGTCGGATCGGCAGCCGGGCGAGCCAGCGATCATCGGCTCGTTCAAGACGCCCGTGGATCGTACGAAGCCCGACACGCCCGTCACCTGCGGTGCTGATGGCTGCGGCGGCCTGATCAAGGGCACGCCCTTCGAGCGCTGGACGAAGCGCGACGAAGTCGATCCGAGCAAGATCCTGCAGCTGTGCATGGTGCAGCGCGAGGGGCGCAACCTGAACAACCCGAACCCCGACTGCGGCGCACCCGCCAACCAGAGCCTGTATCACCGCTCGCTCGGCTTGATCGCCGAGATGGCGGGACGCGGTCAGTGCAACAAGACGATCACCATCGGTGACCTGCTCGATTTCGCCGTGCTCGAGGATCCGTGCCGCAATCCCGACGACGAGGTCTCGTGCGTGGGCGCGGATGCGGCGGCGAAGGATGCATTCTGTGTCACCGACCGCGGTGCAGACTGGGAGTGCGACGACGCGCGCAACCTGTGCATCATCAAGGCCAACACCCTGAGCTGCAATGCGGCCAAGCAGTCGCAACAGCAGGAGCGTCAGAGCACGATCAGTCAAGCGCGCACCGCGGTGCTCGAGGACTACTCCTGCTCGCACAGCGCGACGGCCTACGATGCGTGTCTCGAGCAGCCGAATGCGGCGGCCTTTCTCGACCCCGACTGGACGGCTACAGCCAATGGACCGGCCGATGCGGGCATCCAGGAATGCCACCTGATGGACCTGCCCGACGTGGGGCGCACCTTCGGACGCGCGTTGACACACGAGTTCACCATCGAGGTGCCCAATCCCTGGGTGTACCGCTACCTCGAGGACGTGGCGCGCGCGCGTGACACCACGCTGCCCACCTGCGCGGTGGGTGACGTCACCGACCCGACCGAGCTACCGCGAAACGCGGTCGATCAGCTCTGCGTGCCCAACGCGGCGCGCCTCTCGCGCGACGTCTATGCCGAAGATCTCGTCGAGTACGAGAGTCGCTACGCCGTCGAGGTCGACACGCTGGGCGAGCTCATCGAGTTCTTGCTCGACGACCGTTCGTTGTTTCCGACTCCCGAGGACACGGCCGAGCTACGCCCCGATGTGAAGGCCCTGTCGCGCGTGTTGTTTGCGCCCTCGGGCAGCTCGAGCACGCTCCTGTTCGATCCGCTGCTGGTCAAGGGGGCCCCGGTCGCCTGCACCCCGGCTCTGCTCGACGCGGGTACGCCGTTCTGTGCCAGCAAGGACGGCCTGTTCGCCGACTGCTGTATCAGCAACATCAAGAAGCCACCGGTGCAGTACCGCCTCGACACCTACTACGGTGCGACCACCTTCTCCTGGGAGCAGCCGCTTCAGTTCACCGACGGAACGTCCCTGTCGTTCATCGACTCGATGGTGACCCTGGCGGATGCGATCAACGCCGTCGATTACGCACCCGAAAAGGGCGACGACGCGGCCGATTTCGAGAGCACGGCCTACGCCTTTTCCACCGTCGGCAACGTGGTGGCCCTGCACTACGACTCACCCGAGAGTGGCGCGGGTCAGGATCCGAACAAGCCTTACTTCCGCTACCTCACCAACATGGTGAGCTACGAGGAGATGATCGCCGACCTGCTGGACGACGGCACCATCGTCGATGACGACGTGATCGACCTCGCCGGCTTCACGGCGCCCGAGCAACACCTCGGTCTGCTCTACGAGTCCTTCGATTTGCTCGAGGTGCTCGACCGCATGGATTTCAGCGGCGCGCGTGACGGCATCGACGTCGGCGCCGAGCTCGCCGAGCAGCTCATGAATCCCCACGCGCGCTGTGCCGGCACGAGTGGCGACCGGCGCGTGCTCGCGCAAAAGGGCGCCTGTGACCTGCAGGCAGCAGGCATGTCGGGGCTCGAGGCGCCCGTGTCCTATCGTGACGGTCGCGACAGCATCTGCTGGAACGACGGCCGCTGCTTCGACGGCACAGACCTGCCGAAGCGCTTCGCGAGCCCCGTCTATCTCGTGCTCGACGCCATCTCCGACATCGACGGGCGCATCGCGGCCGACCCCGAGGTCGACGCGACCTTCGATCAGTTGCGCGGCCTCGTGATCGACACCTTCGCCAGCATCGAGAATGACGCGCTCAAGGACCGCCTGGCCCGTGCGCTGCTGATCGTAGGCTCTGAGTACATGCTCGATCGCATCGAGGCTGAGCGTGCGGCTGGCACGCTGGCCACGTTGCCCGCCGAGCTCACCGAAGACGCCATCGATCTGATCGCAAGCCCCGTGTTCGCGGGCGGCCTCGACATGCTCGAGGCGCTACTCGACGAGCCCGTGGCGCTCGAAGAAATGACGCGCTTTGCCTTCGCGCTGCTCGACGGTGGGGCAGAAAACCGAGCCCTGCGGGGGCTACTCGCGGCCGCGGCCGACCTCGTGCAAACGCTACCCGGTGACGAGAACACGAACGCCCTGCTTCGCGCGCTCGCGCAGAGCCTCGTGCCGAATGCGCAGAGCCTCGTTGCAGACGGAGGCGAGGGCATCGCGCTCGACGCGGGCTTCATGTGGCAAAACCTCACCCTGTCGCGCGACACCGTGGCGCTCGACGATGTGGGGACGATGCAGAAGGTGCTGAACAACCTCGTGAGCTCTGCGCAGGGCACGCCCTACACGCCCTTTGAGACCTTCGTCGATGCCATCTTGGCCATCAATCGCGAGGATCCGGGCGAGACGGGGGTGCTGTCCGCGCGGGACTGGGGTTCGGTGCTGACCCAGGTGGCCGACGTCATGGTCGATGAGCGACGCGGGCTCGAGCGACTGTACACGCTCGTTCAGTGTCGCGACGCCGATGCTGAGGATCCCGTGTGCGAGTAGGCATGTCGGCACGGGCTCTGCGCGCGCTGGCCTTCGGTCATCAGGGTTGGGGCGTGCCGAGCGCCTGATAGAGCACGAGCCCCACGAGACCCACCACCACGGCCGTCAGCGCGAGCGACACCCAGAGGCCCTTGCGCTTGCCCGCGCGTGCGAGCTCGAGCTCTGCGCTCTGAACGTCGCCGACGAGGGCGCCCTTGAGCTCTTCACGCAGGGCGGCGCTCTCTCTGCTCTCGCGCGTCCAGATCTCGGGTCGACGCTCGAGCGCGGGGCCCTGATCGCGCTCCTCGTGGCACAGCTCTGCTGCGAAGCGCGAGACATCCCGGCCGCGCACCACCATGCCGATGTCGACGAGGCAGCGCTCGAGGGCCTCTTGCATCGCGCCTGCACTTTCGAAGCGCTGCTCGCGGTTTTTCGCGAGCGCCTTGGCGACGATCGCGTCGAGCGCACGCGGTACGTCGGGCTTGAGCCGACTGACGCGCGGTGCGGGGGCCTTGGCCACGATGGCGCCCATGGTTTCGTACTCGGAGGCGCGGTGAAACAGCGCCATGCCCGTGATCGCTTCGTACATGCACGCGCCGAGCGAGAACACGTCGGCGCGCCCATCGAGCTCAGCGCCGGCGTACTGCTCGGGTGCCATGTAGGCGAACTTGCCCTTGAGCAGCCCCGCCTCCGTTTTCTGGCGCTGCGAGGTGGCCTTTGCGACGCCGAAGTCGAGCAGCTTCACCGTGCCGTCGAAGCTGATCATGATGTTGTCGGGCGTGACGTCACGGTGCACGAGCTTCAGCGGCTTGCCGCGCGCGTCGGTGGCGCGGTGGGCGTAGTCGAGGGCGCTCGCGATCTCGGCAGCCATGCGCGCGACGAGCGGCGCAGGAATGCCCTGGTCGCCGCGCTCGAACAGGGCCTTGTGCATTTGCGTGATCGAGACGCCGCGCACCCACTCCATGGCGATGAAGTACTCGCCCTCGCGCTCCCCGAATTCGTGAATCGCGCACAGGTTGGGATGGGTGAGATTCATCGCCAGCTCGGCTTCGTGGAGGAACATCTCGACGAAGCGCGGATCGGTGGCGACGTGGGGAAGGATGCGCTTGAGCACG
The DNA here is from genome assembly GCA_964398415.1 of uncultured Polyangiales bacterium. Classification (GTDB taxonomy): domain Bacteria; phylum Myxococcota_A; class Polyangia; order Polyangiales; family DASUME01; genus DASUME01. The sequence continues at coordinate 6,540 of CAYNOM010000167.1, forward strand.
ACACCGCGCGTGCCACGCCCTGGGCCCTGCTCGCGCGCGAGAAAGATCTCGGCCATCCCGCCGATCGCCAAGCGACCGAGGATCTCGAAGCGCCCAAATTGGGCGACCGCAGGCAGTGAAAGAAGGGGCGCCGACATGCGCTAGCGTGACCATTGTACGGTCCCGGGCCCCTTACGCTTTGCCAAAAAGTTGCGGTCCGACGCCACCCCATGTGTAGGTCGAAAGGCAAAGTGCGAGGCGCACTTCTCGGTCGATGGAGGCGTTGGATGACTGCGGCGGCGACGGCGGAGGCGGGGCTCGGCCCGGCACAGGCAGTGAGCAAGGCTCAACTCTTGGACGTGCTCTACGAGATTCTCGCCCAGGGCGTCGAGCCCGAGGGTGAGCTCGAGAGCGAGCAGGTCGAAGCGTTTCTGCACGAGCACGCGCGCAGCGAAAAGTCGCTCGAGGAGATGCTCGCGTTCTTCACGCAGCACGGCCTGTCGACCGACCCGAGCGACTACGGGGGCGATGCGGAGTTGGACGAGCTGGCGAGCGGTATCCATCGCGAGCGTGGTCCGGTGTCGGCGATGCTGTCGCTCGACGAGGCCATGGCGCCCGACGAGCCCGTGACGGGCAAGCGCGCGGTGGTGACCCCTGCGGAGGTGGTACGAGACTTCGCGGTCGAGAGGTCGGACGTGAGTCGCCGCGAGCCTCCCGTGGTGGTCGAAAAGGTGGTGACGTCGAGCTTTCTTCGCGTTGCCATCGCCGGTTTGTGCGTGGCCCTCATCGGCGTCGTCGCCCTGGGTCGAGCACGGGAGCAGAAGCTCGAGGCGCAGCTCTCGCAGGCCCGACTGCAGCAGCAGACCACCGACGCCGCGCTCAGCGCACTCGAGCAGCGTGCCGAGAGCCTGCGCAGTGAGCTCGGATCGAGCGAAGCCCGGCGCCACGCCGATCAGGAAGCGATGAAGGGTTACCTTGCGGAACAATCCCAGCGTCGCGCAGCGGAGCAGGCGGCGCTCTCGCGTCTGCTCGGCCCGCGCTACGCCACGCTGACCGAGAAGGCGCTTTCGGAGTCCGTCGTGCCCGCGTCCGAGTGAGGCGCGACGTGCTAGCTTGCGCGCGTGTCCGAGATGCGCGCGCTTCTGACCTTGGCTGGCCCGATCGTGCTCACGCAGGTCGGGCAGATGATGCTCGGCATCGTCGATACCATGCTTGCGGGCCGTCTCAGCGTGACCGCCCTCGACGCGGTGACGCTCGGCCACCTGTTTCAGATGGCGACGGTGCTTCCCGCCTACGGCATCGTGATAGGTCTCGACCCGCTGGTGAGTCAGGCCCAGGGGGCGGGGCGCGGTGATGACGCGGGGGTCGCACTGCAGCGCGGCGTGTTGCTCGCGCTCGTGTGCTCGGTGCCCGTCGCTGGGAGCTGGTTCTACACGGAGCACGTGCTGCTGGCGCTCGGACAGGCTCCCGAGCTGTGCCGCGAGGCGGCGCGCTTCACGCAGGTGCAGGTGTTCTCGGTGCCTGCGTTTCTGCTGTTCGGTGCCCAGTCGGCCTACCTCACGGCGCGTGGCATCGTGCGGCCCGGCGTGTTCGTGATGCTGCTCGCCAACGTCTTCAACGCATGCGCGGGCTGGGCATTGATCTTTGGGCACTTCGGCTTTCCCGCCCTGGGCGTGTGGGGCGCGGGCCTCGCGACCGGTCTGACACGCACGCTGCTCGCGCTGCTCGTGTTCGCCCTCATCTTCGGTCTCAAGCTGCATCGCGGTGCGTGGCGGCCCTGGTCGCGCGCGGCCTTTGCGCTGAGTCCGCTGCTCGCGCAGTTTGGGCTCGGCGCACCGGTCGGGATCACCTTGGCCCTCGAGCTGTGGGCCTTTCAGATCGGGACGCTCATCGCAGGGCGCCTCGACGCCGAGTCGCTCGCCGCCCACAGCATCGCGACCAGCCTGATCTCGCTCGCGTTCATGGTGCCGCTCGGCATCTCCTTCGGCACGTCGGCACGGGTGGGTGCGCTGATCGGCGCCGGCAAACCCGAGGCGGCGCAGGTCGCTGCCCACACAGCGCTCAAGCTCGGTGCCGTCTACGCGCTGTGCTCGGCCACCGTGCTCCTCATTTGGGGGCAGCGCCTCGCCGCGCTGTTCAGCGCGTCGCCGGAGGTGCTTGCGCTTGCCGGCAGCATCTTGCCCATCGCGGGGGCGTTTCAGCTGTTCGACTCGCTGCAAGCCATCGGCTCGGGTGTGCTCCGGGGCATGGGCCGGCCACGCCCGAGTGCCGCGTTCAACTTCGTGGGCTATTTCGTGGTCGCGATGCCTCTCGCCTACTACCTCGCGTTGCACACCGAGGCGCGCCTGTCAGGGGTGTGGCTCGGCTATGCGCTCGGCCTGTTCGTGGTGGCCACGAGCCTCGTGAGCTGGGTTGTCGTGCGCGGTCCAAAAACGGTGCGGGCGCTCGTGGTGGCGCTGCCATCGTCCTGATGCTTTGTGGTGGGGGAGGGGGCTTGCTAGTCTCGGGCCACCCATGACGGTCCCGTTTCCCGAAACCTATCAAACCCGCGGCGGTGTGCGCGTGCGTCGGTTGATCGAGGATGTCGACGGCGCGCGCGCCATCGAGCAGCTCGCCTCCGATCTCGACGTACGACGCGGCGTGCTGCTCACCTCGAGCTACGAGTACCCGGGCCGCTACACCCGCTGGGACTTCGGCTTCGTCGATCCCCCGGTCGCGCTCGTGGCCCGCGGGCGTGAGCTGACCGTCGAGGCCCTCAACGCGCGCGGTGAGGTGCTGCTCGCGGCCTTCGAGCGCTGCCTCGAGAGCTGCGATGCGGTGACCCAGGTCAGGCGCGACGGCGGCCGGCTACACGCCACGGTGGCCGAGCTTGCCGTCGGCTTCACGGAGGAAGACCGCACGCGCCAGTCGACGGTGTTCAGCGTGATCCGCGCGCTCGTCGCCACCTTTGGCGCGACCGAAGACGCCCACCTCGGGCTCTACGGTGCCTTCGGCTACGACCTGACGTTTCAGTTCGATCCGGTGAGGCGCACGCTCGAGCGCCCACACGATCACCGCGACTTGGTGCTGTACCTGCCCGATGAGCTGATCGTCGTCGATCACATGCGTGAGACGGCCGAGCTGATTCGCTACGACTTCGAGGTCGATGGGCGCTCGACCGTGGGTCTGTCGCGCACGGGCGCGCGCCGGGCGTTCGAATCGGCCAAGGCCGCCGAGCGCGATTGCGATCACGAGCCTGGAGAATACGAACGCGTCGTCGACAAGGCCAAGCTGGCGTTCGCGCGCGGCGATCTGTTCGAGGTCGTGCCGGGGCAGACGTTCTTTCGTCCCTGCCGCACCTCGCCGAGCACGGTGTTTCGGCGCCTGTGCTCGACCAACCCCGCGCCCTACGGCTTCTGCATCAACCTGGGTGAGGCCGAGTATCTGGTGGGTGCCTCGCCGGAGATGTTTGTGCGCGTGAATGGCGCGCGCGTGGAGACCTGCCCCATCTCCGGCACCATTGCCCGCGGCGGCGACGCGATCCAAGACGCTCGCCAGATCCTCGAGCTGCTCAACTCCTCGAAGGACGCCTCCGAGCTCACGATGTGCACGGACGTCGACCGCAACGACAAGTCACGCGTGTGTCGTCCCGAGAGCGTGCGCGTGATCGGCCGGCGCCAGATCGAGATGTACTCGAAGCTGATTCACACGGTCGATCATGTGGAGGGCATGCTGCGCGAGGGCTACGACGCGCTCGATGCCTTCGTCACGCACACCTGGGCGGTGACCGTGACGGGCGCGCCCAAGCTGTGGGCGATGCAGTTCATCGAGGACAACGAGAAGAGCGTTCGCGCCTGGTACGGCGGGGCCGTCGGCAAGGTCGGCTTCGACGGCAGCATGAACACGGGCCTCACCCTACGTACGATTCGCATCAAGGATGGCGTGGCGCAGGTGCGGGCCGGCGCGACGTTGCTCTACGACTCGGACCCTGGCGCCGAGGAGCGCGAGACGCGACTCAAGGCCTCGGCCCTGCTCGAGGCGATCGAGTTTCGTCCCGAGCACCAGCCGGCCAAGGTCGCGTCGCTCGGGCTTCCCGGTCAGGGCAAGCGCATTCTGTTCGTCGACCACCAGGACTCCTTCGTGCATACGTTGGCGGGCTACTTCAGGCGCACGGGCGCCGAGGTCAAGACCCTGCGCTACGGCTTCGATCCAAAGCTCTTCGATGAGCTCGCTCCGCATCTCGTCGTACTCTCGCCTGGCCCTGGCTGTCCCAAGGACTTCGGCATGGAGCACACGATCCGCGAGGCTTTGGCGCGCAAGCTGCCGATGTTCGGGGTTTGCTTGGGGCTCCAGGCGTTGATCGAGTACTTTGGCGGTGAGCTAG
>CAYNOM010000168.1:0-10855 GCA_964398415.1 uncultured Polyangiales bacterium
AAGCGCGAGTATCGGAGGTCGTACGACACACACACGTTTCGGCGATGTGAGTGTACTCACGTTTGTGCGCGGTGGGTGCTTTAGGCAGGCAGGCTTGCTATGGTCGAGGGGTGAGGCCCAAGTCCGGCAGCCCCAAACCGGAAGCGAAGTCCCTGGCGAAGAAGAAGCCAGCGGGCAAGGACGTCGTGCTCGTGCACGGCGTCAGCGAAGACGGCGAGAGCCTATCGGTGCTGCGCGCGCGAGAGAACCGCGTCGAGGCTGGTGTCGTGCGGGCCGTCAAAGAAGGCGAACCGCCCCAGGGCGAGGTCATCAAGCTCACGCCGCGGCCTGAAATGCCCCTGGTCTGCGACGTCGAGACGCTCGTGCCCGAGGGGCTCGTCAACGCCGCGGGCGGTAGCGACGGAAAGACCTCCCACAACGGTCCCGCCCAGGTCGCGACCCAGAGCTATCGTGCAAACTGGGACAGGATCTGGAGCCGGCCCAAGGCCAGCAAGCCCAACTAGCTCGGTTAGAGCTCGCCATCGAGCAGGTAGTTGACGAGGGGCGGCAGGATCTCGCCCGCCGGGCCCTGCACGAATAGGCCCGAGGGCAGACGACTTGCAAGCTCGGAGAACGGGCTCGGGTCGCGGTTGATCACGAGCAGCGGCGTGCCCTGGCGCGCGGCCCTTTGCACGATCAGCGACGGCAGGTTGGTCGAGCCCGAGGTGCCGACCACGATCACCAGCGACGCGGCGCGTACGGCAGACAAGGAGCTGTCGAAACGGAAGTGGGTCTCGTCGTAGGTCTCGTCGAACCACAGCACGTGGGGACGCGCGGGGCGGCCGTCAGGGGTGACGAGGAGCTCGCGTTCGCGCTTACCCACAGGCCGTCCGCGGTCCCAGCGTTCGCCGAGCTCCTTGGGCAGAGCATGCAGCTCCGTGCTCGAGTCGTCTGCGGCGCGCATGAAGTCGATGTTGCCGTGGATCTGGTAGGTGCGCGGTCGACTCGAGCCTGCGCGCAGGTGCAGCCCATCGACGTTTTGCGTCACGAGCACGAAGCGATGTTCCTCGCCGCGTTCGGCAAGGCCGCGTTCGAGCTCGGCCAGCGCGAGGTGGCCTGGGTTCGGGGTGGCGGCGCGGCACACGCTGCGGCGGTATAGGTACCAGCCCCAGATCACATCGGGCATCTGCTCGAATGCCGCGCGCGTGGCCAGCTCTTCGGGGAAGTAGTTGCGCGAGCCGACGCGCCAGTAACCCTCCTCGCCGCGGAAGGTCGGGATGCCACTCTCGGCCGATACGCCCGCTCCCGTGAGCGCCAGGATCAGGCCGCTCTGGTCCCACACGTTGGACAGCCATTCGGTCACACGCTTCAGGCGCTGGGTCGTGTCTGCCAAGTCGAGCACCGCGTCAGGCTAGCAGTCGGTGGGTGCCGGCTCCACGCGACCCCGGGGTTTCGCCGCCTGCGCTTCAGGGGCTCCCCGAGAGGACCTGAGGCAGCTTGCCAAAGTCGTCGAGCAGATGGTCGGCCCCCTCCGCCTCGAGCGCTTCGCGCGGTGACATGCCGTAGGACAAAGCGACGGTGGTCATGCCCGCGCGCTTGCCCGCCTGGATGTCGAACACGGTGTCGCCGATCATGACGCAGCGCTCGGGCGGACAGGCGAATCGGCGCGCTGCTTCGAGCAAGAGGGCCGGGTCGGGCTTGGGCGCCATGCTGGTGCCGCCGCTGCCCAAACTGAGCGCGAAGCGGTCGTGCAGGTCGAGGGCTTCGAGCAGGGGCGAGACGCTGCTCGCGCTCTTGTTGCTCACGACACCGAGGGGCACGTGCGGAAAGCGTGTACGGAGCTCGTCGAGAGCTTCACGCACGCCCGGAAACACCCGCGACGCGTGGCCGAGGTCGCGCATGTAGTGACTACGGTAGGCGTTCGCGAAACGCTCGAGCTCGCTTGCGGCGGGGCGCGCCGTAGGATCGGGATGCAACTTGTCCCAGATCACCTCGAGCGGGGCGCCGTCGACCAGCTCCTCGACGCGATCAAAATCGAGCCCCAGGCCCAGGTCGACGAGCGCTGCGTTCAGGGCGAGACAGATCTCGTGGTGAGAATCGACGAGCGTTCCGTCGAGGTCGAATAGCAGCGCGGAAAACCGCATCTCGAGAAGGTAGCAGCCTCGACCGTCCCCAGCCCGACCGATACAACTCGCCCATGATCGTTCCCGATCGGCGCATGTCTTGGTTTCGGCTGCTCTTCGAGTATCGAGGCAGCACGCTGCCGCGGATCCGAGCTCGTCTGTTTGCCGTGTTCCTCGTGGCCTGCGTAGCGACGGTGCTCTCCGAGATCACGGGCCACATGACCGATCTGACGCCGTTGCCCTTCAGCTTGATCGGCCTCGCCCTCGGCGTGTTCCTCGGCTTTCGTAACAACACCTCCTACGATCGCTTCTGGGAAGGACGCAGGCTGTGGGGGGCGATGGTCAACGATGCGCGCAGCTACACGCGCTTGGTGCTCAACCTGCTCGCCGTCGATGCCACGCCACAGGCCGATCGCGAGTCGTCGGCGCTGCGCGCACTGCAGACGCGGCTCGTGTATCGGATGATGGGCTACGTCCACGCGCTACGCATGCACTTGCGCGGCGAGACGCACGACCTTGCGCCTCTCGAGCCCTTCTTGCCACCCGGCGAAACGCACGACCTGGCGCGTGAGCACAACGTGCCCATCGCCATGCTGGATGCGATCAGCGCAGACTTGCAGGGTGCGCGGCGGCGCGGCTGGATGCGCGAGCGTGACGTCTGGCTTTTCGAGACCAAGCTGAACGACATCACCAACGTGCAGGGCGGCTGCGAGCGCATTCGCGCGACGCCGATTCCTTACTCATACACCTTACTCATCCACGGCATCGTCGCGGCCTACTGCTTCGCGCTGCCCTTTGGCGTCGTGGCCTCGGCGGGCAGAGTGACACCGCTCGTGGTCGTGTTGATCGCGTACGCGTTTCTTGGTCTCGACGCCGTGGGCGACGAGATCGAAGATCCCTTCGGCACCGACGACAACGACCTGCCCCTCAGCACCCTGTCGCGCATGATCGAGGTCAACCTGCGACAGCGCCTGGGCGAAACCGATCTGCCCGCGCTGCTCACGCCCGACCACAATCGCGTGCTGCGCTGACGGACCGCTGCCTGCGCTGCGCCTGCCGATTTCTGGCCTCGTGGAGCGACCTCCACGACGATAGGTCTACGTCGTCAGCACGACTCGCGCAGGGGGCACCATGAAGCGCATCGAAGACTGGGAGGCGTTGTGGTCTGGGCCGAGCACGCGCGCCGATCGCGCAGCGCCTTGGCTGTCGCTGGGCCTTGCCGTGCTCGTTGCGCTGCTTGCCTGACGCCCTGCGGCTACTGGATGATGGTCATGCACTCGCGGATGATCTCGACGCCGCGGACGCGCGGGGCCACCGACTGATCGTCCGTGCTCAGCACCACCTCGACCTCGAGGTAGGCGCCAGGCGGAACGCCCACGAGCTCTGCGGGCGCGGTGAACGGGCCGACCCAGGCGGCGTCTTTCAGCTCCGCCTCGCTGTTCGCCGAGCGAACGTTGATCTTCACGGCGGTCATCGGCGGAATATCGGCGTCGATCTGCACGCCGCGCCATTGCGTCGACTGACCGGGGCAGCCCTCGATCACGAAGCGGTAGAAGCCCTTCGGATCGGCGAAGGTGTTGAGCCCGAAGCCGATGAAGTCGCTGTAGGTGTAGGGGTGTTTGCCCACGCCTCGCTCGATCCAGCGCCCTGGCTGGCCCTGAGCTATCGAGGGCTCGAAGCGCGTGGCCACGCCTACTCCGGTGGCGAAGAGGCCACCCGCGTTCTCATGCTTCTGGTTGATGGCCCAGACGGAACCGTCGAAGGACACGCCGATGCCGACCGGGGCTCGTCCGTGGGGCATGTTGTGCGTCGCCACGTGGGTGAGGGTGGCGAGATCGTACTGGATGATCCGGTCCTCCTTGTCATTGGCCCAGTCGTTGGTGCCGCTGCCGCTGACGGCGACCCACAGGTGCTGCCGATCCACGGCGACGCCGCGGCCCGTGCCACCGTTCGGGACCGACACCTTGTCCCAGGCGCCCCCATTGTCGTGGTCGTAGCGAAACACGTGCTCCGTGTCGCAGTTGCTGGCCGCGAAGTAGACGCGGTTGTCGGCGTCGACGGTGATGCCGTAAGGGTCGGGGCTCTTGCCGCCGCAGTTCGGCATGGTGGTGATGTAGGTCCAGGAGTCGTCGCCGTTCAGGAAGCCGAAACCTTTGTTGGTGGCGTCTCGGCTGACGAACCAGACTCGGCCTTTCGCGTCCGATGCGGCGCCGTAGGAGCGGAAGCCCGGGGTGCTCGTGCAGTTTTGGCTGGCGCCTGTGTCGGCGCTCAATCGGCACACCTCTTCGCCAAGGTGGAGCCCGACGTAGATGTCGCCCACGTCGCCATCGGGCGGCGCGATGCCCACGGCGAGCGCGCGCGCCCATTCGCCCTTTTCGCCCACGGTGACCGTCCACAGGATGCACTCGTCGTCGGCACCGAAGAACTCGAGCGCGGTCTGGGGATCGTCCGGGTCGACACTGATCTGGCCGTCGCCGTTCTCATCGTGGCTGGTCTGGATCATCCCGTCCATGTTGCGGTCGACGCAGTCGCGCAGCTCGTTGGCGTACTTCGTGACCGTGGCTTGGCTACTGGTGTTCTGATTGTGCGCGCGATTGGCGACGTAGGCGTCGAAGCGTTGGTCGACGGCGGTGCGCGAGGGATTGGGCGTGCTCCCACCCATGTCGACGCCGCTCACCATCGAGGGCAGCACGCTGATGTAGCGGGCGAGCTCGCGGTTGGTCTTCGAGTCGAGCTTCGACACGCTGCCGCGCGCATACACAGGCAGGTCGCTGTGATCGTCGAGATCACCGGTGTTCGCGACCCACACCGCGTGGGCCTGCGCCTCGTCGCGCGACAGGGTCAGCGCGCCGTCGTCGTCGAGGATCACGTCTTGGGCGTCGCTCGCCGGCTTCTGTGCGGGCGGCGTCCAGCCCGTGGCGTTGTTGGGCTCGTTCTCCGGCGCGCACTCGCTGGTGCAGGACGTGCAAACGTCCTTCAGGAACTCGTCGACCTTGCCGTCGCAGTCGTTGTCCTTGCCGTCGCAGATCTCGTAGCCGCCGACGTTGGGATCCTTGTCGTTGCAGTCGGGACCGGGCGCGCAGTTCAGCCCGAAGCCATCCTCATCCTGGTCGTAGCAACCGACGACAGCGGCATCCATGCCCGAGCCGTTGCCGCCGTTGCCGCCATTGCCACCGCCCGAGGCGCCGGCATCGTCGCCGCCGTTGCCTCCATTGCCTCCATTGCCTCCGCTGCCTGCGTTGTCGCCCGTGGCGGAGTCACCGCCGCCCGCGCTGCACGCGCCGAGCCCGAGGCAGAGGGTGAGATGGAGCAGATTGCGCAGGGACGAACGGGACATGCATCTCTTCCTGGCTAGGGGGCAACGAGGCCGGCAGGGGCGCTGGTGTGGCCCAAGAGCACGAGCCTCCTGACCCGCGGACTGGCTCAGCCCCTTCATGCTGTCACACATTTTTGCTGAGCGCGGAGTCTCGTGCGCTGATGGCAGAGAAGTGCGGCCACACCGGCACACACGCGCGCACGCGCCCGCCGTCGGACGACGCCCAGCGGTTGTGTGGCCTCAGCGCGCGAAGCCGTAGTGCTCGAAGATCTCCGGCAAGCGCGAGTACACGAAGTCGCGGGTCAGACCGAACTGCTCGAGGCTGTACTGGTGGTCGCTTCGGTAGTTGCGCTGGATGGCGCAGTCGGCCTTGAGCTGGACCTCGAACTCGGGGCTCAGGGTGAGGCCAAAGCGCTCGTAGATCTCGCGCACGCGCGCCTCGGGATCGCGCAGCAGCTCGGGGTAGGTGACCGTGAAGAAGCGACGATCGTTCTCGGCTTCGCTGCGCAGGCTCTCCTGGTGCAGGAACTTGTAGTAGTCGATCGTGAGCTCGGTGAGCGCGTGCGCTTCTTTGCCGTCGAGCGGCAGGTTGGGGGAGTGCCAGCGCCAGGGGATGGTGAACAGGCTCAGCATCGATGGCAGCGCCTCGTAGGGATGGCGCAGCACGTGGACGAAACGCGCGTCGGGCACCGCTTCGCTGACGATGCCGAAGCGACCCGGCAAGAGCACGTTCTTGCCGAGCAGCGTCTTACCTGGGTGCGAGTAGAGGTGGCGCTGCACGCAGCTGCGGTAGTAGGCGACGAGCTTTTTTCGCTTGTCGGCCGGCAGTCGATCGATGAAGCGCAGGTGCTCGAAGCGCTCGGGAAAAGGCAAGACGAGCATGATCGCAGGCGTCGCGTAGGCGAGCGCCCAGAGGGCTTCGTCTTCTTCCTCTTGGCTGAGCCCCGTGTCGTGGATGCCCTCCCAGCCTCCGAAAGAGGACTGGTCGATGCGGCTGCGTACTCGGCCGAGCAGCGCGCCGATGCGGCCATTGACGTGCTTGATGCGATCGGCGACGCGTTGGCCGGTGACGGTGGGGAAGATGGTCTGATACAGCTTGAACGCGGTGAACTGCTCGTCCCGCGACATCATGCGATGCAGGAACGTGGTGCCCGAGCGCGGCGCGGCGACGATGTAGACAGGCTTTCCGAGCGGCTGCTCGTGGACGGCGGGATACAGCACGTCGTCGATGCGTTCGGCGATGCGGTTGACGCCGCCCACTGCGGTCGCGAGTGACACGAGACCGTCTGCGAACAGGGTGCGACGAAACGAGAACGTGGCCTTCGAGTTGGCCAGCTCGAGCATCGTCTTCATCGTATCGAAGTCTGAGTACATGCGTCGCGGACGTGCCGGCGTGCCGGACCCATGCCCGCGCCGGGGCGAGTCATAGCTCAGGGGCCGCGTGCGGACCACCTTCGCTTGATCCTCGAAAATACTCGGGATCTCGTGGAACGTGTTCATTTCTCGAGGCTCTCAGCGCACGAAGCGCCGTCCCGCGACCCGCAACAGCGCAGGCAGCACGATCAGCGTGGCGCCGAGGCAGCTCGCGATGCTCACCGCGATGAGCTCCGCGAAGCGCTGCACGGGGATGAAGCTGCTGAGCAAGAGCACGGAAAAGCCGAGCAAGAGCGAAGCGCTCGCGATCACGAGCGCACGCCCCGTGCCGCGGGCGGCGCGCATGATGGCGGTCGACAAGAGGGGGCTGCCGTGGAGCTCCTCGCGCATGCGCGAGAGCATGTGGATGCTGCCGTCGACGGCCATGCCGATGCTGACCGAGAAGATGATCGCCGTCGCCGCGTTGAGGGGGATGTCGCGGATCGCCATCCAGGCCAAGGCGAACACCAGGGGGATCACGTTGGGTGGAATGGCGAGCAGCCCGTAGCGCACGCTGCGGAACACGGCGACGATGATCAGCAAGATCACGACGACCGCCGTACCGAGACTGCCGGTCAGATCGCTCACCACCGCGTCGAGGCCGTGGGAGCTGACGTAGGCATCGCCGGTAAACGCGTAGGAGATGTCGTCGAAGCGGCCTAGCTTCTGCTCGAGCTCATGCTCGAGTCGCTCGACGAGCAAGAGGGTGGCGCGCGAGCCCCCATCGGCGAGCCTGAGCCGAAGGCGCGCGTGGGCCCCATCGGGCGTCATGAAGGCGTCGAGCGGGCTCGGCGTCTGCTTCGAGAACAGGTAGGCGATGCCCGCGAGTTGGGCCTTGTCGCGCAGGGCGCGCTCGTCGCCGGTCATGGCGCGCCAGGCCGCTTCGAAGGTGTCCGAAGGGTCCATCGTGCTGAGCACCCCATCTTGGGCACGCGCCCAGTCCCCCACGGAAGACAGGGCGCTGAGTACCTCCGGCTCGAGAAAACGTCCGGGCTTCGTGCTCGAGAGGCTCACCTCGAAGGGGCGGATGCCGTCGAACTGATCCTCGAGGACCTTGGTGGTCACGTAGATGGGATCGTCCTGGGCGAACTGATCGAGCAGCGCGCTGTCGACGCGCACGTTGCGTCCGATGGCGACGGCCGCGATCGTCAGTGACAGCGCTACGAGCAGGATGTTCTTTGGATGTCGCAGCACGAACAGGGTGGTGTGCACGACCAGCCGATCGAGGGGACCGCGCGCGGGTCTTTGGGTCGCGTTCGCGTCGCGTGCCTCGCGTGCGGGTGGCACGAGGCCGCGCAGCATCGCGGGCAACACCACGATCGTCGCCAGGTACGAAAGCAAAACGCCCACACCGCCCACGACGCCGAATTCGGCGAGCATGCGGGTCTTCGACACGTACAGCGAGAACAGGCCGGCCGCGGTGGTGCCCGAGGTGGCAAAACACGCTCCCCCGATGGCGCGCACAGTGCCGAGCAGGCTTTGTTCGGCATCGCGGGTCGCCTTGTGCTCCTCGAGATAGCGGCTCACCAGGTGGATGGAGTCGCTCAGGCCGATGATGATCAGCAGGGCGGGCAGGATGTTCGTGACGACGTTGAGCTTGACGCCGAACAGGGCCATGCCGCCGAGCACCCACAGCGAGGTGACGGCCACCTTGATCAGGGGCAGAGCGACACCCGCCCACCAGCGGAACGCGAGCAGCAAGAGCACGAGGCTCACGACCAGCGTGCCCGGCGTGAGCACCGCCTGATCGCGGCGCATGTGGGTGACGATCGTCGTGCGCACGACGGGCAGGCCCGCGACGTGCACCTTCACGCCGTCGGGCGGGCGGTGTGCTTCGAGCCAGCCGGTGACGCCATCCACGGCGGCGCTGAGCTCCTTGTGGCTCAGCAGCGCATCGTCGAACACCACGGCGACGAGCGCGAAGCGACCGTCCTTGCTGATGAGGCGCCCCTTCAGCAGCGGCGTGTCTGCCACCGCGCTCGCCAGGGCCTTCGCGTCGTCTGCGCTCGGCTTGTCGCCGGTGATGATGCGCGCGGGTTTTTGGGCGCCCATCTTCTCGCTGAGCGACGCGAGACCGAGTGGAAAGATCTCCGGCGCGGCGGCGACCACATCCGACATGGCGCCGAGCAGCTTTGGATCGTCGCCCAGGGGATCGGGGGCTGGGTCGTCGAGCGCGTCGAGCGTGAGCTCTGAATCGTCGACCTCAGACGCCGGGCGCCGAAAGGGCATGCGCGCGAGGCTCTCCACGCGCTCGACGTGCGGCAGCGCCGCCATGGCCTCACCCAGCGCGTGCATGTAGCCGAGGGGCACAGGTGTCAGCACGTCCTGCTTGGTCTCGATCAGCAGAGCGACGATGTTGTCGGTGCTGCCGAAGCGCGCGCGGAAGTCGTTTGCGACCCTAGCCTGCTCGGAGTCGGCCGAGTCGAGCAGGGCCCGTGGCGACGGATCGGCGGCCAGGCGCGTGAGCAGCGCCCCCGAGCCGACGGTGAGCAGGGCCGTGATCGACAGCACCCAGGCGCGTCGCTCGCGCAGAAGTCGCAGCACCCCGTCGAGCCAAAAGGTCAGCATCGCGGCCCGATCTAGCAGCTTCGAGCCACCACCGCACTTGACCCGCCGCGGCCCAGGGGGTGTGATGAACGAGATGGAGCTCAATCACGAACAGCGACGTGCCATCCTCGCCATGTGTTGCATGGTGGCGCGAGCCGATGGTGCCGTCAGCCCCAGCGAATACGAGTCGCTGCTCGACCTCTTGTCGCGACTCGCGCAGGGGTCGGTCGGCTTCTCCGAGCTCGAAGAGTGGATGCATCAGGGCCCGCCAGAGCTGTCGATCCGTATGCCGGAGGAGTCGATCCGGCTGTTCTTGCGTGAGGCGCTCGCGCTCGCGCGCTCCGACGGCAAGCTGGTCGACGAGGAGATGTCGACGATCAAGGGCCTCGTGGAGCGTTACTTCGAGGCGCCGAAGGGCTGACCCGTCAGCCCGTGCGGCCTGTGCTCTCGCCCGCCTGCCCGACCACATCGATGTGGAGTGGGGTGTCGAGCAGGCCGTCGATCACGCGCAAGAGCGCCTCGCGCGAGGCGGGCTTTTCGACCACCTGGGTTTCCACCTCTTCGAGGAAGCTCTGCACCCGCGGTGTGAAGGCGCCGCCGCTCAAGAAGGCCAGGCGATTGAGCAGCTCGGGATGGGTGCGCGCGAGGTGCTCGTAGACGCCCGGCCCATCCACGTCGGGCATCATCAGATCGCAGAGCACCGCGTCGTAGCTCTCGCCCGAGTCGAGCGCAGCGATGCCGCCGTGGCCGCCATCGGCTTCGATCACCTGGTGGTGCGGGCTGAGCAAGCGCTTGAGGGCCCGGCGCAGCGCCGGATCGTCGTCGATCAAGAGCACGCGTCCGCGTCGCCGCGCGGGGATCGAGTCGTTGTGGTTGTCGGGGGAGGGCGGCTTCACGCTGCGTTTTCGGCCCTCCGGCAGGCGCACCTCGAAGGTCGTGCCCTGGCCGCGGTCGCTCCGCACCGTGACCTCACCGCCGTGGCTGCGCACGATCTCGCGCACGAGCCACAGGCCGAGGCCCGTGCCGCGCTCGCGGGGCTTGGTGGTGAAGAACGGCTCGAAGATGCGCTCTTCGTGCTCCTTGCTGATGCCTGCGCCCGTGTCGCTGACGCTCAAGAGCACCTGACCACCTTGGGCGCGCGTTCGTACGGTGATTTGATGGCTCGAGGCGTCGCCGCCCTCGATTGCCTGTGCTGCGTTGATCAGGAGGTTGACGACCACCTGGGTGAGCTTGCTTGGATCACCGACGACTTGGGGTACGTCTTCCAGATCGAGCACGAGCTTGGCTCGGTGGCGCCCCTCATTGCGCGCGAGCTGGCATGCGGCCTCCACGACGCGCTCTAGATCGACGCTCTCTTCGGCGTCGAACTCGGCCCGCGAGAACCCCTTCAGCTCGGAGACGACACGCCGGATGCGCTCCACGCCGCCCGCGCAATCGGTGAGGATCTCCCTCGCGCCGCTCAGGGCTTGGCGTGCCC
>CAYNOM010000169.1:0-10779 GCA_964398415.1 uncultured Polyangiales bacterium
CTATACGGTGACCAACGCACGCGTCGGGCAGATGACCGACTATGACAAGCTCACGCTCGAGGTCTGGACTGACGGCTCGGTCAAACCGCAAGACTCGGTCGCCTACGCGGCGAAGATCCTCAAAGATCAGCTCACCATCTTCATCAACTTTGAAGAAGAGCCGGAGACGGTTTCCTCTGCAAAGGAAGAGGACGAGCCGCTGAACGAGAACCTGTTCCGTTCGGTCGAGGAACTTGAGCTTTCCGTGCGTTCAGCGAACTGTCTGCAGAACGCCAACATCCACCTCATCGGTGAGCTCGTGCAGCGCACCGAGAGCGAGATGCTCAAAACGAAGAACTTTGGTCGCAAGTCGCTCAAGGAAATCAAAGAGATCCTTGCCGACATGGGGCTGTCGCTCGGCATGCGCATCGACAACTGGCCGCAGATGCTCGAGCGCTGGAAGCAGCAGCAGGCGAACGGTTGAGGGCTGAGGGCCGCCTGCGGGCGGTCTGCGTGCGGCGGTGAGCCGCGAGGGTTTGGTGTCATGCGTCATCAGAAGGCTGGTCGGAAGTTCGGCCGCAATACGAGCCACCGTCGAGCGATGTTCCGCAATCTTGCGGCGAACCTCGTGCTGCACGAGCGCATCGAGACGACGGATGCGAAGGCAAAGGAGCTGCGCCGCATCGCGGAACGTCTCATCACCAAGGCCACGCGCCTGGGTGAGGACCTCGAGGCGGACACGAGCAAGCTCGAGGACACGGAGCGCCAGCGGGTGCTTGCGCGCCGCGTTCACGCGCAGCGCCTCGTCGCGCGCTTCCTTCCGCGCTTCGTGGCGAAAGAGAACGAGGAGGGCGATCTCGAGGAGATCGATCTCGTCTACAAGCTCTTCCACGATATCGCACCGCGCTACATGGAGCGCGTCAAGGCAGGCAAGGGCGGTGGCTACACGCGCATCGTCAAAGTCGGGCCCCGACGCGGCGACAACGCGCCGATGTCGATCATCGAGTTCGTCTGAGCGTCTGGCGGTAGGACGGGGCGCCCAGCCTTTTGGCTTGGGCGCCTTTTGTCGTAGTCACGCGCGATCGATGGGCTCAGGAGCGATGGGGCTCGAGGCGCTCTCTTCGACCTCGTTGTGGGCGACGGGTGTGGGACGGCGCAGCAGAAACAGCGCGGCCGCGAGCAGCAGCACGGCCGCAGCGAGCCCTGCTAGCTGACGTTGACGCCGCTCGCGAGCGGCTCGTTCGCCCGTGAGTAGGTCGAGCTGCGCACGGGCACGCTCGAAGCTCGGGTCGAGCACGAGCGCGCTACGGTAGCCGTCGAGATCGACGATGCCATCGTAGAGGCGCAGCTCAGCTTCGATAAAGCGAACCCGAGAGCGAAAGCGCGTGGTGGCGGGATCGTTGGGGGAGAGACGTGCGGCTCGCCGGTAGGCTGCGAGCGCCTCGGGCAGCCGCTCGGCGTCCAGGTGACGATCGGCCAAGCGTCCATACAACGGGCCCGCGGGTTCGGCCTTCGCCGGCAACACGTTGATGGCCTGGTCGAGTGCGGCCTGGGCACGGGCATCCTCGCCTGCGTCGAGTGCCTTCTGCGCCTCGGCGAGTCGCGCCTCGAAGTCGACCTGCTTGGGCCCATCGTGCAGCACGTAGAGCTCATCGAGCAAGCGCTTCCAGCCCCAGCTCGCTTCGGCCTCGAGCCCCGTGGCGTTGAGGTACCGCTCGCGAAGCTGCCAGATGGCGTTGCGTCCGAAGCGCTGTACCGCGCGGCGCGCGGCTTGGCGGACGGCAGCGCGTTCGTCCGTGAGAAACGAGACCACCACCGGCATCGCATCGAAGGTGAGCGTGTCACCGTAGGCGTCGAGCAATGCGGAGAGGAGAATGACGTCGTCCTGCTGCACTGCGCGTCCGGGGGTATCCATGCGCATGTCGAGCAGCGTCGTGCGGCAGAAGTCGCGGATCCAAGGGTGCGGATGGTTTTGGTGGCGGACCAGCGCGGGGAGGATCACCGGCCCGAGCCGTTGTCGAGTACGCGGCAACTCGTAGCGAAAGAGCTTTGGCGCGAGGGCCACGAGGTCGGCGAGAATGACGCTCGCGGCGAGGGGGGTCTTCTGGGCCTCGAGCGCGCGCAGAAGGAGCAGCAGCTCGGCAGCATCCGTCGTGCCGCGACTTCGCTGCTTTTCGAGCACGAGAAGCACGCCCTTTTGCAGGTCGACCTCCGCGGCGGGGCTCGAGACGCCCTGCGCTCGCCGAAAGTCGGTCATGGCCGTCATGGCTGCGTCCAAGTCGAGACGCCGGCGGAGCTCTGCCAGCTCGCTTCGAATGGCGGCAATGGCGTCTTCGCCGAGGCCAAGCAGCGCATCGTGGGCCTGGGCGCGCAGTTCCTTCGAGGCACTCCCCAACTGAGCTCCGAGCTGAGCCAGCTCCGTCGCTGTGGGGGCGGTATCGGTCTCAGCTTTTCGGGGCGGCTCCTGCGCGCTCACGGTGCTCGATAGGCTCAGCCATAGCCCGAGCCCAGACAGGAATCGACCGAGCCCCGTCAGGAGAGGATTCGGAAGTCTGCAAACTCGCCGGTGTAGCTTCGCCATCGCGTTTCCGTTTTGTCGACGCGCGCAGTCGACGGGCCGTTTTGAGCCCAGGCGAGGAAATCCTTCACTTGGTCCTCTTCGCCCTCGACCACGACCTCGACCGAGTTGTCGTGGCGGTTCTTCGTCCAGCCCGTCAGGCCCAGGCGCTTGGCCTCACGCTGGGCCGAGGCCCGGTAGTAGACCCCTTGAACCCGGCCGCGCACGATGAGGTGCAAGCGCTTTTGTCCCATGGCAGCTGATCTTCTGTACCGCTCGGGGTGGTAGGCAGCAAGTTTTCTGCGAAATCACAGCGTGCGGTGTCTGTGGGTAGTCCTGCGCTTGCGAAACCGGATGGGGTCGGGTAGATCGCCCCACCCGCTCCTATTTCCGGAGCGATCATTTCGAGGCAGACCCCATGAAGGCCGAGATTCATCCCGAATACAAGGAAGCCACCATCAGCTGCGCCTGCGGCGCTGCCGTGCAGACCTACTCGACGGCGGGTTCCTTTTCCGTAGACATCTGCAGCGAGTGCCACCCGTTCTACACGGGCAAGCAGCGCATCGCGGACACTGCCGGCCGAGTCGAGCGCTTCCGCCGCAAGTACGCCAAGAAGTGAGTGCAGGCCGGCCCACCCGCTGGCGAGGTGCCGACCCCGACGTTCGGGCTCGGCCGTGGCGCTTCGTGTCGTACGCGGATAGATTGAACCCATGAGCGATCCATCCCGTCCGTACATCGGGGGGCAGGCGGTGATCGAGGGCGTGATGATGCGCGCCCCGAAATGCCTCTCGGTGGCGGTGCGAAGGCCGGACGGCGCGTTGGTCGTCCGTGAGGGCCCCTTGCGCGCCAAGTACCTCAATGGCCCCATGAGCAAGGTGCCCGGTCTGCGCGGAGTCGTTGCGCTGGTCGAGTCTTTGTCACTCGGCTATGGCGCCCTGCGCTTCTCGGCCGAGCAGCAGATGACCGAGGAAGAACGCGCGCAGGCGGGCGATAGCGGCGGCGCCGCGTGGATCTCCCTCGTGTTTGCGCTCGGGCTGTTCATCCTGCTGCCCCAGGGGCTGACGAGCGGCTTGGCCAGGTTACTCGGGGTCGAGTGGGACCTCACCTCGCCTGCATTCCACGCGGTGACGGGTGCCTTCAAGCTGCTCGTGTTCACGGGCTACTTGAGCTTCATCAGCTTGTTCAAGGACGTGCGGCGCGTGTTCCAGTATCACGGCGCTGAGCACAAGACGATCTTCGCCTACGAGGCGGGGCTGCCTTTGACGCTCGAGAACGTGCGCGCGCAGTCCACGCTCCATCCGCGCTGCGGTACCACGTTTCTCGTGATCGTGATCGCCGTCTCGATCGTGCTCTCGGCCGTGGCGACACCCCTGCTATTGCCTGATGCGAAGGGCAGCGTGGGCTGGGTTTTGACTTTTCTGCTGCGCGTCTTGTTGCTGCCGTTCGTGGCCGCGATCTCTTTCGAGCTGCAGCGCTTTTCTGCGCGTTACTGCACAAGCGGTCCCTTGCGCTTGCTGCTGTATCCGGGGTTTCTCTTTCAGAAGATCACGACGCGCGAGCCTGACGACGCGCAGCTCGAGGTCGCGATCGCGGCCATGGAGACTGCGCGTGTGCGCGACGAGAGTGCGGCTGAGCTCGACCTCGCTGCGCCCGATCGTGTGCACGTGTTCGGCACCTTTGCAGGCTTCGCGAGTGCGGCGGAGCGCGGGCTCACGCCCGGAGTCGCAGAATGAGCAGCGTTTTACCGCACGGCAAGCTCGAGTCGCTGTCGGCGCGCTATCGGGAGCTCGAGGAGCTGCTCTGCCAGCCCCACGTGCTGGGCGACGCCAAGCAATACACGCTTCTGAGTCGCGAACGCGCCGATCTATCGCGCTTGGTGACGGCGTTCGAGCGCTACCGCCAGGTGACAAAACAGCTCGACGACGATCGCGGCGCGCTCGACGACCCTGAGCTGAGAGAGCTCGCGCAGGCTGAGATTCCCGAGCTCGAGCGTGAGATCGAGTCGCTCGAACGCGATCTCAACCTGCTGCTTTTGCCCACCGACCCCAACGACTCACGCAATACCGTGCTCGAGATTCGCGCCGGCACGGGCGGTGAGGAAGCGGCGCTGTTTGCGGCCGATCTGTTTCGGATGTACGGCCGTTACGCCGAGCGCATGGGCTGGCGCATCGAGGTGCTGTCGATGAGCGAAGCCTCGGCGGGTGGGCTGAAAGAGGTCGTAGCCCTCGTGAGCGGCGAGCGCGTTTATTCGCAGCTGCGCTTCGAGGCGGGGGTGCACCGCGTGCAGCGCGTGCCCGCGACCGAAGCCCAGGGACGCATCCACACCTCGACCGCAACCGTCGCCGTGCTCCCGGAGGCCGAGGAGGTCGACGTCGAGATTCGCGACGAGGATCTCGAGATCATGACGACGCACTCGGGCGGCCCCGGCGGACAGCACGTCAACACCACCAACTCGGCGGTGCAGGTCTTTCACAAGCCGTCTGGGATCATGATCAAGTGCCAGGAGGAGCGCTCTCAGCACAAGAACAAGGCCCGGGCGCTTCAGATCCTGCGCTCGCGCCTGCTGCAGCAGGCCCAAGACGCCCATGACAAGGCCGTGGCCGACGAGCGCCGCGGCATGGTGGGTGGCGGCGACCGGTCCGAGAAGATCCGGACTTACAACTACCCGCAGAATCGTGTGACCGATCACCGAATCGGCCTCACGTTGCACCGGCTGGACGCGATCGTCGAAGGCGATGTCGAGGAGTTGTTCCAGGCGTTGCGGCAAGATCACCAGGCCGCCCTGCTCGCCGCCCAGCAGGATCGGCGCTAGAACCCGAAAGTCCCATGCACGCACCCGCTCGATTGCCCAAGGACGGTGAAGTCGTTCGCTACTCCGAGGCGGCCGTGCCCACGGAATACGGCCCCATGCAAGTGGTGGTCTATCGCGAGCTGAACACGCCCCACGAGCACTGTGCCCTCGTCTTCGGCGACATCCGTGGCAAGAGCCGCGTGCTGAGCCGGGTGCACAGCGAGTGCTTCACGGGCGAGGTGCTGCACTCGCTCAAATGCGACTGCCGCGAGCAGCTCGACTTCGCCCTGCGCGAGATCGCCCGCGAAGGCTCGGGCATCGTCATCTACCTGCGTCAGGAGGGTCGAGGCATCGGGCTCGGCAACAAGATCCGCGCCTACGCGCTGCAGCAGCAGGGAGCCGACACGGTGGATGCCAATCGCATGCTTGGCTTCGCGGACGACCTGCGCCAGTACGAAGTGGCGCGCCACATCCTGCAGGACTTCAGCATCCAGTCGATTCGCTTGATGACCAACAACCCCGAGAAGGTGAGGGCGTTGGCCGAGAGTGGTTTTCAGGTCGAGCGCGTCCCGGTGCGGATCGAGCCCGGTGCCCACAATCGCGACTACCTCGACACGAAGCGCGATCGCATGGGGCATCTGACCTGAAGAGCGCCCGCGTGCGCGCTACTGAAGTGTGCTGCGCCCGGTGTTGAGCTGTGCTTCGAGCTGGCCGAGCACCGCGGCCACGTGGGTCGTGAGCTTTTGGATGCGCTCGGGGACGTCCAGTGTTTCAAGCACGTCCTGGCGCATCTCGGCATCTGCGAGCAGCCGGTCGGCAAGCGTGTCGGCGACCTGGTGGGGCGGATCGTCCGCGGCGATGCCCAGGCTGAAGTCGGGGTGGCGCTTGCGCACGGCGCGCGCAACCAGCGAGGCCGTGGACAACAGGGTCGTGAGCGCGTCGCGCGACACGCGCTCATTGCCCCGCCGTCCGTCCAGCAGCTCGATGCGCGCGCGTCGGAAGGGCAGATCGTCGGCCGGTAGCTCACTGAGCTGCGCGCGTCCGATGCCGCGCAGAACCAGATTGTAGCGGCCGTCGGCCAGCTCCTCGTGCTGCTCGATGCGGCCTATGCCGCAGATCGACCGGATCGCAGGGCGTCCCTCGTAGCTCGCTTCATAACCTGGCTCGAGCAGCGCGATCGCCATGGCCATGCGCCCGGTCGACAGGCAGTAGCGCATCATGGCGCGATAGCGCTCTTCGAAAATGTGCAGGGGCAACACGGTGCCCGGAAAGAACACGGTGCGGGGCAATGGAAAAACCACCAGCTCGGCGAGCCAGTCGACGGGCAAGAGGGTGGTCGAGGATGTGGACACAGGTGCTCCTTTGGGCTGGTGGACGATAGCGTCGCGCCCCTTTCGGGGTCAAACCTCGTGTTGCGGAGGCTCTTCGGCCCGGCACGCAACCTCCCGTGCCCGAGCCCGATAGGCAGAGCGGCGGGCGCTTGCCGGTCGCCTGGGAGGTGTGAAATGGTTGCGGAGGACTAGTGAGCTCGCCGATACGACCACCGACAGGCCCTCGTCCATCCCCCAGCGGGGTGGAGGGGGCTTCAGAGACGCGCGCCGTCGACCGCACCCAGGTCGATGGCGCGGCGCCCGCGTCTGGCGCCGCCCCGACAGCGTCCCCTGCTGCGGCCCCTGCCGCGAGTAGTCCGACTGCGGCTTGGCTCGAGCGCCTGCAGGCAGGCGAGGTGACGCGCGAGCAGGCCATCGATGGGCTCTTGGCCGAGGCCCTGCGGGCCCACGGTGGTGACGCCCTGAGCCCCTCGCATCGTGCCGAGCTCGAGGGCGTGTTGCGCGCGGCCTTGCTCGATGATCCGGTGCTGGGCGGTTTGCTCGGGGCCCCGTGAACGAGCGTCGCGCGCGCTCGAGGCGGGCGGTGGCGCTCGTCTGCGTCGTCTTTGGTCTGGGCGTCGTCGTTGGTCTGAGCGCCCTCGTGCCGAACGTCTGTGCCCAGACGTCTGCGCCCCGCGTGTATTTGATCGCGCATCCTGTCGCTTCCACCCCTGCGCTGGAGGTTGCAGGCTTTGAAGCCGCTCTGCTTTCGGCTTTGGCCGAGTCGAGTGGCTTCGCGTTTCATGAGGCCGAGCGTGCGGCGCGCGGTGACGTGGCTGAGGCGCGGGCGGCGCATGCCCGTGCGCTTGCGGGCCTGCGTCGTGGCCGGCAGGCCTTCTTGTCCCTCGAGCTCGAAGGCGCGATCGAGGCGCTGCGTGCGGCCGTCGGGGAGTGGGATCGGGCGTGGGCAGTGATCGACGATCCGGTGCCCGTGGCCGACACGCTGATGTACCTCGGAGCGAGCTATGCCCTGTCTGGAGACGATGCCGCGGCGGACGCCGTGTTCGCACGTCGGCAGGTGCAATTTCGCGCGGTGAGCCCCGATCCGCGCGTCTTCAACCCGCAGATCCTGGCGCGTCTCGAGCAGGTGCAGAGTGGAGGCGCAGATGCGAGCCTGCGCGTGGAAGCAGGGTCGGCCGCAAAGGCCATGGCGAGCCTCGATGGGCGCGCGCTCGGTGAGCTTCCGTTGAGCGCGTCGGATCTTGCGCCTGGGGAGCATTGGCTGCGCGTGAGCGTGCCTGGCCGTGCCCCCATCGTGCGGCGCGTGGTGCTGACTGGGCAGCGCGTCGAGACGCTGCACCTCAGGGAGCTCGAGGCAGCGTCCGAGCTTCTGCAGGTGCTCGGGCAGGTGGGGTCGACGACGGGTGCGCAGCGTGCAGTGCAGGTGCTCGGCGTCGACTACCTCGGCGTCGTGGGCGTGGCTGCCGAACATGCGACGCTGCGCGTGTTCGCGCGCTCGAGGTCGGGCGAGGTCACCGCGTTCGAGCGGGAGCTCAGCGCGGATGAGCGCGAGCGCGCGCAGACTGCTCGCGCCATGGTGGCGAGCTTTCTCGACGAGGTGTTGCGCCTCGAGCGTGCGGCAACGCCCCCTGTGTCCGCCGTCGTCGACCCCGGTGCACAGGCGCCCGAGGACGATGCACTGCGGCGTGTGGACACGCCCTGGCACAGGCGTTGGTGGGTCTGGACGCTCACGGGAGCCGCCGTGGCGGCGGTGGGCGTCACGAGCGCGCTGCTCCTCACGACCTCGGATGCGGATCCGGCACCGAGCCCCGCGCCCGATCGAGGCACGTTGGTGCTCGAGTTCTAGAAGGCCGTTGAGTGCGCGGCAGGGGCGTCAGTGGAGCGTGGGGGGCTCGCGGGTCTCGCGGAAGGCCGCGTAGATCTCCGGGCCGAAGAACGGGGCCTCACCGTCTTTGCCCAGGGCTCGCTCGCTGAGCAACGCGGCGACCTGTTCGATCACCTCGAGGCGGACCGCCAGGCGGTAGTAGTCGTCGTCGCGCACGTCTCCCGTGCGCTCGAGCGAGGCCTTCACCGCGGGCACGTCCTCGGGCAAGAGCTGCAGGTGGGCGCCGAAATCGCGCACCGCTTCGCCCAAGACGGCCTCGAGCGCGGCCCCGATGGGATTGAAGCTGAGGTAACAGCGCTCGAACTCGAGCCGAAAGCTCGGGTAATCGTGGCTGGTCAGGTGCCAGCGACCATCGCCGAGATGCCTACGGACAACCTCGCCGAAGTACGCCCCCGCTGCCGGCGCGATCAGGCCCAGGACCTCCTCGCGCGACACGCTGCGGGCTTCGCGCAGGTAGTGGTCGAGCAGGGGCAGGGTGTCTGCGGTGAAGTCGAGCTGAATGCCCAGGGCGGACTCGACGAAACGCACGCAGGAGACGGAAAGATCGATGATCTCAACGGGGGCGTCGTGTTCGGGGAGGCTGTTCACCGTGCCAGCATACGGCCCGAATTGGCATCTGCCAATCCGGGATAAGTCGGCGTTTGTCGTGCCTTTCCGGCATACTGCGAGAGCGTTCGGAGGAGGCATGGGGATCGACCAGGCAGGGCAGCAGCACGACGCCGCCCCTGCGCCCTATCAGGGGGTATTGGGCAAGACGCGCACGGAGACCGTCCAGGTATGGATGCCGGACGGCTCGATGCGTGCGCACAGCGTCTACGTCGCCATCGACGCGGCGCACGATCCTGCGTTGGCCGCGATCGCGCGCGGCGGCACGCTGCACCATCTTGGAGATGGGGTCGATCTGGCCGTGGCCTTCGTCTACCACGATCCGACGCTGCCCTTGTTCGTGCTGGTCGTGCCTGAGGTGCTGCGCCACGAGGCCCTCCGGCTCCGCGCCGAGGTCATGCAACGGCTGGCCGCCGACCGAACGCACGCGGTGCCCGAGTACGTGCGTGACGTGGAGCTCGTGGTGGGCGCCCATGGCCTGTGTGCGCGCATCGCGGCCGGGCCGAAGATTTTGGCGCCTTTGGGAGATGCCGCGCTCGAGGCGAGCTGGGCTGCGCTGTCGGAGCGTGAGCGCGAGCTTTCTCTGCGCGAGAAGCTGCTCGTCGCGCGCGAGCAGGCGCTCCATGCGCGCGCTCGGGTGTCGGGAGCCGTGCTCGATTCGGAGCTGCAAGAAGTCGACGCCGCCGTTTTCGGCGAAGCCACGCTCGCCGAGCTCGTGGACGATGACGCAGATGAAGAGGCTTTCGTCGAGGAGGACGACGCGTTCGAAGAGGTGGAAGACACCGATGAGAGCGACATCGAAGACCTCGACGACGAGGCGCTCGACGAGGGCGCGGAGCCCAGTGAACGCGGGCACGGCCTGGTCGAGGCGATCGCGGTCGAGCAGGCGTTCATGGTCGACGACCCACTGACGGTGACGGCGTTGCCCGCGTTCGCGGGCGCTGACGAGCTGGCGCTGCCCGAGCCGCCGCTCGGCTTCGTCGACGGCACCCTCGGTGAGCTGTGTGTCGTGGCCGAGAGCTCCGTGGTGTGGCTGTTCGTGCGCGGGCGGCCGGCGCCGCCGCGTGATCGCGACGAGCTCGAGCTCTTGGTCCAACTCGATCCCGAGGCTTCTGTGCCCGTCGTGCTGCTCGTGCTCGTCTTCGACGTGTCGGGCTCTCCCGAAGTGCGGCGCGGCGTGGTCGATCTCGACGATGCGCCCCAGCGTCGCGCGCTCGACGAGCTCGCGCGGGCCTTCGAGGTACGCCTCATCGCTTACGAAGGCGCAGGCGAGCTAGTGCACTGGGCGGTGCTGCGGGGCCCGCGCGCCTCCAACGTGGCGGAGATCCGGCGCCGCGTGGGTGATGCGTCGCTCGATAGGTCGCGTTGGGAAGATGCGCGGCGCGCGGCGCTTGCTGCGCCGCCGCCGTGGCGCGACGAAAGGCACCCCTTCCAGGCCCTGCGCGACGACGCGCGTGCGCGTACGGCCACGGAAGCCGCGGTGGGGCTCGATGAGATCAGCGAGTGGTCGACGCCGGAGCGCCTCGAGCGCGCGCAGCTCTTGTTCAGCGTGCCCGACGAGCTGCTCGATGCCCATCGTCGCGCGCGTATCGCCGACGCGCTCTCCTGGGGGCTGCCCTTGAGCGCACCC
>CAYNOM010000170.1:0-10746 GCA_964398415.1 uncultured Polyangiales bacterium
TTCTTCTTCGAGCCCAAGGGACTCGACGAAGTCAAGGTCAGCCATGAGCACAAAGAGGGAGTGAAGGTTGGCTACAACCTCAAACGTAAGGTGGTCCATCGAGATGGCGCAGGAAAGCGTTCACTCGCTGGTGTACCGCAGCGTTGACATCTTGTTGCGCGACCGACATCGGAGCGTTCCTTGCATCGGCAAGCTTGGGACCTCACGCCGTTCGATCGGCCGATTGGAAGGAAGGGGTCACCCATGAAGAGCTGCACCATGTTTCTGGTGGGCGCGCTCGCCACGGGCACGCTGTGCTCGGCAAGCGCCCAGGCACACGCACCGAAGCGCGTCTTCAACCACGTGGGCACGTTCCACGTACCGAACAACCTGCCGGCGGGAGTGCCCGTCAACACCGTGACCAGCGCCGAGATCGTAGACGTCACGCCCGATGGCAAGACGCTGTTGTACACGGATTCCCCGGCGGGCCTCTTGGGCTTCGTCGACGTCCGCAATGCCGAATCGCCCAGGGCCCTCGGCACGCTCGAGCTCGGCGGCGAGCCCACCAGCGTGGCCGTGCGCGGCAAGCTGGCGCTGGTCGGTGTCAACACCAGCGCAGACTTTCTTCATCCGAGCGGTCAGCTGCTGGTCGTCGACATCAAGGGCCGCCGAGTGAAGGCCGTCTTCACGCTCGCCGGTCAGCCCGACTCCGTGGCGGTTTCGCCGGACGGAAGGTTTGCAGCGATCGCGATCGAAAACGAGCGCGACGAGGACCTGAACGACGGGCTGATCCCGCAACTGCCCGCCGGTGCGCTGCAGGTCCTCGAGATGCGCGGCAACAAGCCGAGCTCCTGGAAGCTCTCGACGGTGGACCTGACCGGCCTTGCCGACGTCGCCCCATCCGACCCAGAGCCCGAGTACGTCGACATCAATGACGACAACCTGGCGGTGGTGTCGCTGCAGGAGAACAACCACCTCGTGATCGTCGACCTCGAGACCAGACGCGTGGTGAACCACTTCTCCGCGGGCAGCGTGACCGTGCGCGACGTGGACGGCACCGAGGAGGAGCTTGGGCCCCAGGAGCAGGGGCTGATCGAGCTGACCGAGACGCTCGTGCGCCGCCGCGAGCCCGACGCCGTCGCGTGGATCGACGAGGACACCTTCGCCACGGCCAACGAGGGCGACTATGAGGACGCAAACGGCGACGAGGGCGGCAGCCGCGGGTTCACCCTCTTCCATGTCTCGGGCGACGTGGAGTACGAGTCTGGCAGCAGCTTCGAGCACCTGGTGGTGAGCCTTGGTCACTTCCCCCAGGGCCGCGCCGCGAACAAGGGTGCGGAACCCGAGGGTGTCGAGGTCGGCAAGTTTGGCAAGAGCACCTACCTCTTCGTCGGCTCCGAGCGCGGCAACGTGGTCGCGGTGTATGACGTCACCGACGGCACGCCCACGCTCGCGGGCGTGCTGCCCACCGGCATCGGGCCGGAGGGCATCAAGGCGATCCCGAAGCGGGGCCTGGTCGCTGTGTCGGCCGAGACCGACGGAATGGACGATGGCTTCGACATCCGATCGATCATCACGCTCTACCGGCTCGAGAGGGGTGAGGCGTCGTACCCGCAGCTGGTCAGCGATTTCGTCGACGGCCTGCCGATTCCCTGGGTGGCCATCTCGGGCCTCGCCGGCGACCCCAACGACCCCGACACCATGTATGCCGTCAGCGATTCGTTCCTCGCGCAGGGCTACCTCTACCGCATCGACGTCTCGGCCAAGCCCGCCGTGATCACGGAGCGGATTGCGGTGGGTGCGGCCGACGGTCTCCTCGATCTAGAGGGCATCGCCGCCCGCGCCGAGGGGGGCTTCTGGGTGGCCAGCGAAGGTCGCAACAAGGCCCGCCCCAACGCCGTGCTGCGCTTGGACGAGACCGGCACGGTGCTCGCCTCGATCGAGCTGCCGGCCGCGCTCGTGGAACACAGCACCAGCAGCGGCTTCGAGGGTGTGGCCGTGACCGGGAGCGAAGCCGGCGGCGACGAGACGCTGTACGTCGTCATCCAGCGTGAATGGGCGGACGATCCGGCCGGCTTCGTGAAGCTAGGCCGCTACGAGGTGGCGAGCGGCAGCTGGGCCTTCGCCCACTACGCGCTCGACGCGGTCGAGTCGCCGAACGGCGGCTGGGTGGGCCTCTCCGAGGTGACGGCGCTGCCGAACGGCGAGCTGGCCATCATCGAGCGCGACGACCAGATCGCACTCGACGCCCGCATCAAGCGCATCTACACGGTCGATCCTGGAAGCGTCTCGTTCGTGCCCTACGGGCAGCCGCTGCCGGTGATCGGGAAGGTCCTTGCCGCCGACGTCCTCGGCGACCTCGATGCGCAAAGCATCTCGGTGCCCGACAAGATCGAGAGCCTCGGCCTGACCGCCGACGGTCGCGTCTGGCTCGCCACCGACAACGACGGCGTCGACGAGAACTACGGCGAGACGCTGTTCTTCGAGCTGGGCGGCTCCTGTCGCTGAGCGGGTGCGCTAGACTCCACGTCCTATGTCCGAATCGCTGGCCAACTGGATCAAGCAACTCGGGGCTGAAGCGAAGCCGGCCCTGGCCCGGGCCCTGCGTCGACATGCGGTGCGGCAGGTGGCGACGCTCAAGGCCTCGGGCGCGGCCCTGGCCCATGCACCGACGCTGGACGACCGCATCGGTGCCCTGGAGCGCGCCAAGGAGGAGCTCTCCCACTTGGAGCAGGCCTCCGAGGTGTACCGGGAGATCAGCGGCGCCGACCTCTTGAAGGACGCAGAGACCACGGCGGCCGAGCTGCCCGTGCCGGCCTCGTGGGTGGAGGCGTCGGTGGCCCAGCTCGTCCTGTGCCTGGCAGCGCGCGTCGACCTGGACCAACACCGCGAGGTCACCCAGCCCTTTCGCTTGCTGGCCGACAAGGCGATGGCCGAGGAGACCGAGCACGTGTCCGCCGCGCGTGCGGCCCTTGCAGAGCTTTGCACCCATCGCGCCGGTACGGCGGAGGTCGCGGGCGACTTCGTCAAGCGCTGGATGCCGGTGGCGCTCGACTCGCTCGACGAGCCCGAGACGCGCGAGGCCTACCTCGGAGCCTTGGAGCGCGAGGCCGAAGCCATCGGCATCAAGCTCAAGCCGTAGGGCTCGTCACAGCGGCAGCGGCACTGCGCGCAGGGCAGCGATCAGCTCTTCGCAGCTCTGGTAGCGGTCGGCCGGATCCTTCTCGAGCATGCCCATCACCACGGCGTCGAGCGCGGCGGGGATCTTGCGGTCGAACCTGCGCATCGACGACGGGGCCTCCTCGGTGTGCTGTCGCAGCACCTCGAGCAGCGTGTCCCCTCGGAAGGGCAAAACTCCAGCGAAGATCTGGTAGGCCATCACGCCGAGCGCATAGATGTCGGCCCGGTGGTCGACGGTTTTGAAGTCGGTGATCTGCTCGGGTGCAACGTAATAGGGCGTGCCGCCCATGGACCCCGTCATCGTGATCGTGACCTGCTCGCGTGTCTTGGCGATGCCAAAGTCCATGATCTTGACGCGACCATCGTGGGTGACGAACACGTTGTCGGGCTTGATGTCCCGATGAACGATGCCCCGGCTGTGCGCGTAGCCGATGCCGGCCGCCACCTGCGTCATCAGCGCGCGTCGATCGGACAAGGAGGTCTCGTTCTCTTCGACGTAGCGATCGAAAGGCATGCCGTCGACGATCTCCATCGTGAAGCCGTAGAGCCCGTCGGCGGCGACGAGCTCGTAGATGCGCACGATGTTCTCGTGGGTGAGCTTGCGCGCCAGGTGAATCTCGCGCTTGAAGCGGGCCTTGCGATCGGAGTCGAAGGGGCCGCGAAAGACTTTCATGGCGCAGGTGTCCTCGAGCTCCAGGTCGGTGACGAGGAATACGGCCGCCGATGCCCCTTCGCCAAGAGGCACCTCGATGCGGAAGCGGTCGTCGATGAAGCTACCCGGCGCGAGCACGAGGGGCCGTCCCAGGTCGAGCTCGATCGACACGCTGTCGGGCTCCGGGCGTGGCGGGCGCCCCGAGTACAGAGGAGCCGCCGAAGGACGACCCCCACCGTGGAGAGAAACCTTGCTCGGCCGCTGGCTCTTGCGCGGAGGTGGCAGCAGATCCAAGCGATCGATGCGACGCTGCACGCGGTCGTCGTGAAACAGCCCGAGCAGGCGTCGATACACGGCCTTGGCCCGGTCGCGCTGCCCGAGCTTGGCGTAGAGATCACCAAGCGCGAACACGGAGTCGGAGTCGATGGTGTCGCCGAGTCGACTCTCGAGCCACGGTTTGAGCAGCCTCTCCACGTCGGGCGTCAGCTTGCCGAGCATGCCCGCCGCCTCGACCGCCATCCGCGCACATGAGCGGTAGAGGGCGTGACTCGGCGACACTTGCATCAAGGCCGCGATGCACTCCTTGGGCTTTTTCGCCTCCAGCCAACAGGCCGCGGCTTCAGCGTAATGCCGTGCTTTTTCGAAGATCTCCGCGCTCTGCTGGGGCCGACCGAGGGTGCGCGCGGCGAGCGCCGCGTCGAACAGGCGCCCTTGCGCGAGATGGTTCTGTAGGGCCGCTTCGAGGTCGCGTTCCTCACGGTTTCGATACACGAGAGTGGAGAGCAGCTCGTCGTCCACTCCCTTACGCTATCAGAAATCCAGGACGCACGAGCCGTGCTGGCTCAAACGCGTTCACGGGCCGATGGTGATCTGCGCTATTGTCCCACCTTCGGGGCGGGGTAACAGGCGAGCGCTACCCCCGTGTTGGGTCGCGATCTTCTGCACGATGGCGAGGCCAAGCCCGGTGCCCCCCTGCTTGCTCGTGACGAAGGGCTTGAAGGCAGCTTCTGCCACCTCCTTGGGCACACCCGGTCCGTCGTCCAGCACGCTGATACACACGCCGCCGCCGTCGTCGGGCTCGGCCACGAGCTCCACGTGGCCGCCTTCGCGCTCACGCAGGGCTTCGATCGAGTTGGCGATCAGGTTGATCAACACCTGCTTGAGTCGATCGGAGTCGGCGCGCAGCTCGAGGTCCTTGGGCTCGACACGCGAGCTGAGGGTCACGCGGGCGTCGGCCGCGACCGGTTCCTGGAGCTTCGTCACCATCTCGAACAGCGCGGCTACGGGCATGGGCTGACGCACGAGCTGGCGCGGGCGTGCCAGGTCGAGAAACTCGTCGAGCAAACTCGACAGGCGCAGGAGCTCGGTACGCACGAGCTGCGCGGGCTCGACGAGCTGGGTTTGCACCTCGGCGCTCTGCTGACGCTTGGCGCGTCGCAACAGGAGCTCGAGCTGCAGCTTGGCGGCGTTGAGCGGATTTCTGATCTCGTGGGCGAGGCCGGTGGTGAGCGTGCCCATCACCGCCATCGCCTCGGCCTCCGCGTTGCGCTGCTCGAGCAAGAGCCGTTCGGTGATGTCGATGCCCGAGGCGAGCACGACGGGCCCACTCGCGTGGGGTCCCGAGCCTGCCGCGCGCTGGGCGGCCTCGAGGCTCGCCGTATCGAGCGGTGTCAACGTCCAGCGAATGCGCCGCCTCTGGCCACTCGCGGACACCAGCGTGCATTCGCGCTCGCGCACCGGCTCGCCGCGCAACGCGCGCCCGATCGACTCTCGCACCACCCTTGCGTCGTGATCCTGCGCGCACAGCGAGAGAAAGGGGCGTCCCGATAGCTCGGAAGCACGACACTCGGCGCGCTCGGCCGCAAAGCGATTGGCAAAGCGGATCACGCCCTCCGCATCGAGACCGAGAATGCAGGCTTCCACGGTCTCGACCACGCCGCGGTACAACGCCTCGGAGGCCGACAGCTTCTGCGACAGCGCCTGCTTGTCGCGCTTGAGCGCTACCTGGGCGAGGGCGCGCTTGGCCAGCGTCACCAGGTGATCGGGCTCGAAGGGCTTTGGAATGTAGGCGTAGACGCCGCGCCGGATGGCTTGAATCGCCGAGTCGAGCGTGGCGTTGCCCGTCATCAGCACGATCTCACCGTGCACGCTGTGTCTGCGCAGGCGCGGCACGAGGTCTAGGCCACTCGCGTTGCCCGCGAGCCGGATGTCGACGATGGCGAGGTCGAAGCCGTGCTCGAGGGCCTGTTGCTCGGCGTCCTCGGTGTCGTAGGCGAGCAGCACCTCGGCGCCCTCGTCACGCAGCATTTCGGCGACGTTTTCGGCCAGCGCGGCGTTGTCCTCGACCACCAGGACGCGTTCGCTCACGCGGCGTTCCCCTTGAGTTCGGACAGCGCCTTGAGCACAGCCTCGGGCGCGAAGGGCTTCACGAGCACGCGACCGCGGTCTTGAAGCTCGTCGTGCAGCACGCGCTCGGCATCGTGCGGGTCGAAGCCCGTGATCAAGATCACCTCGACGGCGTTGTTCTTCGCCAACTCGACCGACAGGTCGGTGCCGCTGCCATCGGGCAAGCGCACGTCGACGATCACGGCATCGGGTTTGGTTTCGGTGATGAGGCGCCGCGCGTCTGCGATCGAACGCCCGAGCGTGCAGCGATAGCCACTCGACACCAAGAGCTCGGCCAGCGCGTCGCCGAGCGCGCGGTCGTCGTCGACGAGCAGGATGTGCTCGACCGTGCGATCGTCCAGCGCGCTCAGCAGCCTGTCGAGGGGCACCGGCTTCGTCAGCACCGCGCGCACCCCGGCGGCCAGTGCCGACTCGACGCGCTCGTCTTCGGTGTAGGCCGTCATCAACACGAAGCGCGCGTGGGGGTGGGCTAGGGCCAGGGCGCGGTGCAGCGACACCCCGTCGATGCCGGGCATGCGCACGTCGAGCAGCGCCACGTCGAACGGGATGTCTCCACTCTCGGCCAGGGCGCGCTGCGGATCATCGAACACACTCACCGAGTAACCCTCAGCCTCGAGGATCTCGCCCAGGTCTTCCGCCAGACTGCGATTGTCGTCGACGATCAAGGCATGGCGCGACATGGCTCACCCTCCAAAGGCATGGGGGAGGCGCACTTCGAAGCGCGCGCCGCCCGTCGGTTTGTTGGAAGCTCGAATTTCACCCTGATGTTTTTCCGCGATGCGCCGGCATAGCGCAAGGCCAAGGCCAAGGCCCTTGGCGCGCGTGGTGGCGAGGGGCTCGAACAGCCGGTGGCGTACCTCTTCGGGAATGCCCTTGCCGTTGTCCTCGACCACCAGCAGCAGGCCATCCCCATCGCGCGTGACCGACACCGAGATCAAGCGCTCTCCAGGCAGGTGCTCGAGGGCCTGGGAGGCGTTGGTCACGAGGTTCGAGACCAGGTGGCGCATCTGTTTGTCGTCCATCGAGGCCTCAGGCAGGTCGTCGGGGACGTCGATGGCGACGAGCACGCCGTCTCCCGTGTGCACGCGTCGAATCACATCCTCGAGCAGGGGACGCACGGGCACCTCGGTAGGTTCGATGGCACGGTCGCGCGCCAACTCCAGAAGATCGGTGATGATCCCGCTCGAGATGCTCACCTGCTCACCGAGCCTGCGCATGTGCCGCGTTGCGCCCTCGTCGTCCAGGGGGATGCGCTTGCGCAACAGATGCAGCGACGTCTCCATCACCGCCAAGGGATTGCGCAGCTCATGACCGATGAAGCCTGCGAGCTGTCCCAGGGTGGCGAGCCGCTCGCTGTCGCGCATGCGCGCCACGTGATTTTCGGCGTAGGTCTCGAGCATGATCGCGAGCTCGAGATCGCAGATTTTGTCGAGCGCCTGGTGGCCCCTGGCGCGCTTCTCCTCGGGCCAATCAGCGCCGCGCAGCGCAGCGTGCAGACCCTCGCGCACCAGGTTCATGGCACCGAACATGTACCGCTGATCGAGCTTGATGCGTACGTGGGTTCGCCCGATTCGCGCGTGCTGCTGCAGGTAATCGACGTCGTAAACGCCTGAGAACACGCTCTCGAGCCAGCCCGTGAGAAACGTCTTCTGACGTTCCACCTGGGGGATGCCGCCCGTGAACACGCGCATGGCACGCGCATTGGCCATGATGGCGTCGTAGAAGCGGTCGACGATGCCCGGAAAGGCGGGCGTGACCACGGGTTTCATCTCGGCGAGCAGGGTGGCGTGCTCGCTGCCAAACCCCACGTACTCACACAGCTCGTCGAGAAATTCCTGCTCCCACACACGCGCCCCCGGGTCCGTCCCTCGTGTGTGGGACGCTCCTCGGGTTGTACCACTCGAGCGGTAGTGACGCTTCAGAAGCTCGCCTTCGACAGAAGCGACACGACCAGGACGGTGAGCGCGATGAGCACCGGACCTGTGATCGCAAGCCAGGGGCTCGTGTCCTTCGCGCGCTGGCTCTGGGTCTTGGGCTCGCGCTGCTGGGCAGTGTGCGAAATGGTGGCGGTCTGGTTCATGTGCGTATCCTCCCCGAAGACGCCGGGCGCTCGTCGCCCCCACGGCGTTGCCGCTGCTTCTGCAAGGCGCGGACCAGTCCGAAAATCCCTGCGCAAACGCGCTCGGGCCCGTGCGCGACGCAGTCGGATGCGCAGCCTGTGCGATGCGGGCGCAATGCTTGCGTTTGCTTTGCTGGGGCAGGGCTCCTCCGGCAGACTGCCAAGCTGTGACACTACACATCCAATTTTGGGGCGCGGCCCGCACCGTGACGGGATCCATGCACCTCGTGCACACGGCCCACGGGCCGATTCTGCTCGAGTGCGGTCTGTACCAGGGCCGACGCAAGGAATCGATCGAGCTCAACCGTAAGCTCCCGTTTCGGCCGCGCGATCTGCGTGCGGTGGTGCTCTCCCACGCCCACATCGATCACTCGGGCGCGCTGCCGGTCTTGCTCAAGCACGGCTTTCAGGGGCGCATCTACGCGACGCCCGCCACGCGCGATTTGTGCACCGCGATGCTGGAGGATGCGGCGATGATCCAGCAGCACGATGCCGACTACATCGCGCGCAAGATCGAGCAAGATCATGTGCCCATGGAGCCGGTCGAGCCGCTCTACGACATGGAAGACGTGATCCGCACGCTCTCGTGCATGGTCGCGGTGCCCTACCATCAGAAGATTCGCATCGCGCCGGGGGTGGAGCTCACGTTCCACGATGCGGGACACGTGCTCGGCAGCGCAGTGGTGCAGCTCGACGTCGACGACGAGGGCGCAAATCGACGTCTCGTCTTCTCAGGCGACCTCGGCCAGAAGCATGCCCCCATTCTGCGGGACCCCGAGGTGCCCCACGGGGCCCATGTGCTCCTGCTCGAGAGCACCTACGGCGACCGGCGTCACAAGCCGCGCGAGGCCCTCGACGATGACCTTTCGGCCGTGGTTTCGCGCACCCACGCCCGCGGCGGCAAGGTGATCATCCCATCCTTTGCACTCGAGCGCGCCCAGGAGGTGATCTTTGCGCTCAAGCGGCTGCGCAGCGCGGGACGTCTGCCGCGCATACCGGTGTATGTCGACTCGCCGCTCACGATCAAGATCACCGACATCTTCCGCATGCACCCCGACTGCTACGACGCCGCCGCGCGCGAGCTGATCACGGCGGGTGACTCTCCCTTCGAATTCCCTGAGCTGCACTACATCGACAGCGTCGAAGACTCGAAGCGCGTGACGCTCTCGGACGAGAGCTGCATCATCATCTCGGCGAGCGGGATGTGCGAGTACGGGCGGGTGTTGCACCATCTGCGCGCGTCCATCGAATCCGAGAAAAACACGGTGGTGATCGTGGGTTTTCAGGCCCAACACACCCTGGGCCGCAGGCTCGTCGAGGGCCGCACGCGCGTGCGCATCTTCGGCGTCGAGCGGGAGCGACGGGCGGAGGTGGTGGTGCTCGACGGCTTCAGTGCCCACGCCGACCAGCTCGGTCTGCTCGAGTTTGCGGAGCAGCTGCGCGCGCAGGGCCGGCTGAGTAAGGTGTTCCTCGTCCACGGCGAGCGCAACGCCCAGGACACGCTGCGCAACCTGCTGATCGAGCACCACTTTCCCGACGTGTGCGTGCCCGAGCGCGGCGAACAGCACGCCGTGTGAGCGCCCCGCAAGCCTTGCGCGACGCAAACGTCGCCGCGCAGCCATTGCCGTGCTGCGTGCGTTTGCGCTCCAAAAACCCGGCATTCTGACCTCCAAATGCCGGCGATCCGCGTGGCATCCATCTTGCGACGGATGGCTCATTCAGGAGGAGCCACGATGAAGGATGTGCCGCGAAGACGTGTAGAGCGCCGCGAGCGGCCCGAGATGCACTCGGTCGGTGTGGTCCGCTCGGTGGGCAATGAAGGGGCGGTCGCACGGCAGGGCTTCGTGCGTTGCGCGCGCCGCGAGAGCAGCGTCCCCGTGGAAGAGTGCGAGAAGTGCACTCGGGCGGTGGCCGTGGCCTACGGGCGCGATGGACAGGTCGGGTCGATCACCTGCTACTCCGAACCCGACGAACGCGGGGAGCGCAACATGCGTACGACCCTAGCGCTGCCGCGACTCAGCGTTTCCGACATCATGACGCGCAACGTGTTGTGCGTGCGTCCTGACCTATCCCTCGATGCGGTGACCGAGCTTTTCGTCGAGAGCGGGCTCAAGGCCGCTCCGGTGGTCGACGACGCGGGCAAGTTGCTCGGCATCGTGTCCGAGTCCGAAGTGCTGATCGACGTGTATGCGCGCGCTGGCACCGACGAGCGCGAGGACGCCTACCTCGAGGACGAGCAGCTGCGCCTGGTCTCCGCCACGCGCACGGTGGCGGATGTGATGGTGCCGTTCGCCTTCACGCTGCCGGAGAACGCGCCGATCACGCGGGCCGCTGCCGTGATGGCCTTCGAGGGCATCTATCGTCTGACGGTGGTCTCCGAGGAAGGCAACGTCGTGGGCATCCTCTCCGC
>CAYNOM010000171.1:0-10698 GCA_964398415.1 uncultured Polyangiales bacterium
CGTCGAGCCGACGCGCACGATGCGTTTGACCTCGAGCACGCGCAAGAGCGAGGCTTGCACCTGCGGGCTCAGCTCACCCACTTCGTCGAGAAACACGGTGCCCCCGCTCGCCTGCTCGAACACGCCGAGCTTGCGCTCGGTGGCGCCCGTGAAGGCGCCCCGCTCGTGGCCAAACAACATGCTCTCGATGAGGGTATGCGGGATGCTCGCGCAATTGACGGCGACAAAGGGCCCCTTCTTGCGCGCGCTCTGCTCGTGCACCGCGTGTGCAACGAGCTCCTTGCCCGCGCCCGTCTCTCCGAGCACCAGCACAGGCAACGTGGCGCGCGCGATGCGATCGACGAGGCCATACAGGCGCTGCATCGCCTCGTTTTTCACCACCGGCCCCTCGTCGGTGCGCGGCGCCTGGGCGACCACCACTCGCTGCGCGCTGCCGGGCTTCGTGGTGCGGCTCGTGTGCACGACGCGCTCGATCAGGGTGTCGAGGTCTCCACCATCTTGCGGAAAGGCCGCCACCGCGCACGCCACGGGTAGTCCCACTCGTGGAATCAGGTGCCGTGCGAGATCGAGCGCCATGTCTGGGGTCGTCTCGGGCAACAGCACGAGCACGAGATCCGGCGTGTAGAGCGTGGCGGCGTCGACATCGCGCAGCACTCCGTCAGGCCAGGTGAAGGGGCTTGCCCCATCCGCATTGCGACAGGCGACGAGCCCGAACGTGCGCCCGAAGGTGCGCGCTCGCAAGAGCTCCTGCGCGCAGGCCTCGGCAAAGCGCGCGCTCGTGCTGAGCGGGCCGCGCGCCACGCCCCCACGTAGCCCGGACACGGTGATGCGCACGCCCCCAAGCTCGATGTCGTCGCCCTCTTCGAGCGTCGCGCGGGTGACCACCGCGCCCGCGAGCTTGAGCTTGTTGGTCGAGCCAAGGTCTTCGACCTCGACGTTGGCGCCGCGCAACGTGAAGCGTGCGTGAAGGCGCGACAAGCTCTTGTCGTCGATCACGACGTCGGCTGGCTCGGCGCGACCCACGCTGAGGCTCTGGCCCTCGTGCAGACTGACGGCCGAGATGCTCGCGCCCGCTTCGATGACCAGGGAGGCGCGCCCACGGACGGGCACTGAAACCGGTGCCAGGGCGGGATGCTGGTAAGTGGCGTCGATGGGCGGCTTGGGCACGTTGCGCCTACTCGGCAGGAATTGGCTCGACCTCGCCGACCGGCTGCGGGCCGCGCTTCATCAGCTTGTGACAGGTGCCACACGTCGCGAGCAGACGCGCATAGGACTCGGCACGCGCGCGCAGATCCGACGCTGCGAGGGCCGAGCTCGCGAGGCTGTGGATGTGCGCGTCGAGGCGTGCCACGTCCTCGGCCGGCAGGTCGCTGCCCCCTAGGGTCTCCGCGCCGATGGCCTTCTCCTCGAGGGCCTTCGCGCCCGCGAGGAAGCGCTCGTCCGAGGCGGTGACGAGCCCCGCCCACATCTCCTGGGCCGCCCAGTGATGACGGCGCATGTGGCCGCTCGCGTCGTTGCCCTCGGGCAGCGGCGTCGACGCGATCTCGGGGCCCTTGCCGGCCGCCTTGTGACACAGGCCGCAGCGCGCAAAGGTGCCCGCGAGGGCCTCGCCTGCGTCGCGCATGCCGGTGGCAGCGTCGAAGCTGTGCGCAGCGCGCTGCATCTCGGCCAGCGCAGGGCGCAGACTCTCGGGCAGCGCGTCTGCCTGCCCATGCTCGGCGAGAAACTTCATGGCCACCTTGGCCGACGCGATGTCGCCGCGAATCAGCGCTTCGCGGGCGTCGTAGGCCTTCTGATAGTGATCGCGCATCAGCCCTTCGATGGGCGGCTCCGCTGGGGCAGAGGGCTCGGCCGGCGTGGGCTCAGCCGGCGTGGGCTCGGCCGGCGTGGGCTCTGTGCTGGCGGCGGGTTCAGAGCCGCAGCCGCCTGACGATGAGCAACCGAAGAGGGAGAGAAGCACGAATAGAGAGACGCAACGTCCGGTCATGGCCGCAGAGCTAACCACACCTCTGTGGCGCGCGGAAAGGGGCACGTGGGCGTGACGCGCGATGGGGCCTCAAAACCCGTAAGCGGGGTTATCGGGATCGAAATCGGCGTCGGTGAACGGAACGTTCACCTGCATCCCGTAGTGCTCGTAGCGCTCGTAGAGCCGCCCCTCGTCGTCCCACATGCTCTGCACGAGCGGCAGGCCGGTTTCGCGATCGAACCACGACTCGATGCGCCGCGCGTAGTACGCAGGCACGCGATAGGCGCGCCCCGCCTCGAGCACGTCGTCGAGGTCGCCGATCTGCGGGTTCGCGCAGAAGATCACGTAGGCGTCCGCGCGCACCCGGTCGGCGAAGGTAAACAAGCTCTCGCCCCCGCGCGCCACCTCGCTGCGCGCCGGGCGCTGCCCCGCCACGAACACGACCTTATCGACCACACGCCCGTCGAACTCGCCCTCCCCCGCGTACTCGAGCCGCTCTCCCATGGGCTTCTGCTCAGCCGCAGCGCGCACCCAGCGCAGCACGGTTTGCACCTGGTCGAAGCCCATGTCGTCGATGGTGTGGTGCTGGTCGATGGTGGCGAGAGCACCTTGGATGTTCAGGCGCAGGGTAAGGTCGGGAAAATGTCCAGGGTGAACGGTGAGCCTCGCGCGGTCGCGGCGCGCGTCGTAGATGACCTCGCGCCCACGATGGGGCCTGTGCATGTGCAGGTACACCGCGCCCGGCCGGCGCAGCTTGACCGCGACCTCCTCCACCACGACCTTGCCGCTGCGCAGACGCTCCTGCTTGATGAGGCGGTAGCTCGCGGTGCGCGTCGCCTTCCACTTGGCCTCGAACCTGTCGACCACCGACAGGGCCCGAGGATCGACCGCCAGGGACAGCTTCGGCGCATCCGCCGCGACGAGCCCGGCGAAGCTGACCATCAAGCACCACAACACGCTCGACACTCTGCGCAACACGACGCCTCGAAAGACCACGCTGAAGCTCCTCGGCCGAGGTGGTGCCACGGGTTCGAGCGCGCGCAAGGCGCGCACGCGCCCCTCCCAACAACTACTGGTCAACCAAGGATTCCTTGAGCGTTCGTGAGGCTCGCTACTACTCGGAATGTGTGAGAAAATCGCTCCCCGGCCGACGCGTGAATCTGCTAATCCACCGCCCATGCGGTCCTACTCTCTTCCGTTGGTCGCGAGCCTTGCGTTGTGGCACGGATGCGCGCACGCCACGAGCACCGCCGAGCTCGCCCCCGCCGCTCCACCCGCCCCCCCACCGAGCGCGCCGGTGAGCGAGCTGTCCCAGGAGCGACGCTGCAGGCTGGGCACCCCCGACGCCGCTTTGCCGGCCACCGAAGAGCTGCCGTCAGCCGCCGTGGTGCAGAAGATCGGCACCGGGCTCGACGAGTACCAACTCGAGGGGGGCGCCTGGCTGCCTGCGGCGCCGGTGATCGTCAACGAAGACTACGATTTCGCCACAGCCACGGCACTCGGCCCCATCGGCGCAGGCATCGCGGCGCGAAAGCGCATGGATCAGAACCAAGAGGTCGCCCTCGACCTACGCAACGTCGCGCTCGATCCTTACGAGCGTGAGCGTCTCGACGCGCTCAGGGCCTGCGGCGTGCACGTCTATGGCGTGGTGTGGACGAAGGGCAGCGTGCGCGAGCTGCGCATCGTGCGTGACGTGTTCGAGCGCAAGGGCGAGCAGCTGGTCGTCACGACCCACAGCGTAGCCACTTTGCCGTTCGATCCCGCGCAACCGCTGACTCTCAGCGAAGTGCTCGACTCGCCCTCAGAAACGCATTGAGAGCACGAGGGCGGCGCCGCGCTCGCTGAGCACGGGAAACCACAGGGCGCGCTGCCACGCCGTTTCGGCACGGGCGCGACAGCGATAGCGCGACGAGCGATGGCGCACGATGAAGCGCCCGATCGCGTAGCCCATGGCCCCGCCCCACACCACGTCCGACACGAAGTGCTGGCGGTTGTAGACGAGGCTCGACGCGATGTACAAGCCGCCCAAGTGCGCGACCACGGTCACCGGCCACTTGTCCCAGTACTCGGCAGCGACGGTCATCACGGCGTAAAAGGTGGCGGCGTGTCCCGACGGAGTGCCGCCCGGGAAGAAGATTCTGGTCGGTCCAAAGATCTCGCCGTCGCCTCCGTGGTGATAGGGCCCCTCGCGCCCCATCAAGAGCTTCATGACGATGTGATAGAACTGCGCCACGCCGAGCGCTTCGAGCTGCAGCGAGCCAAACTCGAACAGGGAGCGATTGCCCGTGATCCAAGCGGTTCCAAACAACATGGCCCCGTAGCTCGCGAGGATGAAGCCCGCCGGGATGGTCTGCACCTTGACGAAGAGCTGATCGGCCGCCCGCGTCTCGTTGCGCAGGAGCCAGCGCTGAAAGCGTACGTCGAGCGAGCGCTCGTCCGAGGGCAACATCAGGCTCAAGGTCGTCGCGCTCGCGCCTCCGAACAGGGCCCAATCACCCGCGTCCCACGCGACCACGCTGGCCGGCACCGCCAGGAGATCGAGCCCCGTGCGCTTCGCGATGTTGGCCTGGGGATGGCGCAGCGCGTCTTCGGTGAAGGGCGACTCGCAGCTCACCTCCCTGACGTCGACCTGGGCACGCGCGTGGCTCGTGCCGATGCCGAGCAACACCACGATGACAAACATGCCGAGGAGCCACGACCTACTCACGGGCCGCACCATGACGTGCGCCCCCGTCAGCGACAAGGGTGATGAGTGTCAGTGCGCCTCACCCCACGAGCTGCCCCAGCCCGTGTCGACGACGAGCGGCACGTTGAGCGTGACCGCCCCCTCCATGGCCTCGCGTACGAGCTGCTCGAGCCTGTCGCGCTCGCCCTCGGCGGCTTCGAACACGAGCTCGTCGTGCACGGTAAGCACCATGCGCGACTTCAGGCCCTGCTCTTGCAGTGCTCGAGCAGTGCGCACCATGGCGGTCTTCATGATGTCGGCGGCGCTGCCTTGAATGGGCGTGTTCTGGGCGATGCGCTCGGCGCCGGAGCGCACGGCGTGGTTCTTGGCGTGGATGTCACGTACGAGGCGCCGTCGACCCATCAGGGTGCGCACGCAGCCCGTCTCGCGCGCCTCGTGCACGAGCGCGTCGAGGTAGGCCCGCACGCCGTGGTAGCGCTCGAAGAAGGCCTTGATGTAGCGAGCCGCTTCACCGCGTGCGATGCGCAGGTTGCGCGCCAAGGCGAACTGGGTCTGGCCGTAGATCACCGCGAAGTTCACGGTCTTCGCGGCCGCGCGCTGGGCTCGCGTCACGTCCTCGGCACGAACGCCGAACAGGGCCTCGGCGGTTCTCACGTGCACGTCGGCCCCCTCCGCGAACGCGCTCGTCAGCGCCTCGTCTCCGCTCAGGTGGGCGAGCACACGCAGCTCGATCTGCGAATAGTCGGCGGCGAAGATCGAAAAGCCCTCCTCAGCCACGAACGCCGTGCGGATGGCGCGTCCCACCTCCGTACGAATCGGGATGTTCTGCAGGTTGGGGTCGTTCGACGAGAGCCTGCCCGTCGCAGCCACGGCCTGCTCGAACTTCGTATGAATGCGACCCGTGCGCGGATGGATCTGGCGCGGCAGCGCATCGAGATAGGTGCCCTTGAGCTTCGCGAGCGTGCGGTGCTCGAGGATGGCTCCGGGCAAAGGGTGCATCGCCGCAAGCTCCTCGAGCACGTCGGCGTTGGTCGAGCGCGCCGTCTTGGTCTTCGTGATCACCGGCAAGCCGAGCTCGTCGAAGAGAATCGTCTCGAGCTGGCGCGGCGAATTGACGTTGAACTCGTGGCCTGCAAGCTCGTAACACTTGTGCTCCCAGACGCCCATCTCCTTGTCGACGCGACGCCCCAGGGCGCGGAGCGTGTCCGCATCGCAGCGCACTCCCCGTGCCTCCATCTCGGAGAGCACCCGGGCAAGCGGAAGCTCGAGATCGCTGAGCAGGTGGTGAAGGCCCGCTTCGCGCAGCTCACGCTCGAGCCCTTCGGCCATGTGCAGGGTCTCGACGACCTGGGCGCTCGCGTAGGGCAACAGATCCTCGAACATCGACTCACCGATCGGGTGCTCGGCCTTGCCCTTGCCAGCCACCGTCTCGTAGCGCGCAAGCTGCCGGTCTTCGCGGCGCAGCACGATCTCTGCGATGTCGTGGCCGCGTAGATCGGGGTCGAGCAGATAGCTCGCGAGCATGCTGTCGAGCGCGACCCCTGCGAGGTGCACGCCGTGATGGCCGAGCGCGATCATGTCCCGCTTGGCGTTGCTCGACACCTTCACGCGCTTCGGGTCTTCGAGGATGGGCCCGAGCGCGCGCACGACGTCCGCCATGGGCAGCTGCTCGGGGCAGCCGAGGTAGACGTGGCCGACGGGCAGATAAAAGGCCTCGCCCTCGGTGGCGAGCGCTAACCCCACGAGCCCGCCTTGGATGGGCTCCTCGTGCTCACACAGGCAGGCGAGCGCAAACTGCGCGGACCCGCCGAGCACGTCGGCCACGTGTGCGAGCAGAGAAGGCTCGCTCACGATGCGCAGCTTCTGCTCGCGCCGCGTCGAGATCGTGGCGGGCTCTCGCTTCGTCGACGTCGGCTCTTCTTCGCCGAGCTGATCGAGCAGCCGCGTGAAGCCGTATTCGCGATAGAAGGCGCGCAGCGCGTCCTCGTCGAAGCCTCCGTAACAGAGGGCGCTCTCGTCGAAGTCGACCACGAAGTCGTCCTTCAAGCTCACCAGATCGCGCGACAGGTAGGCGAGCTGCTTGTGCTCTTCGAGGTTTTGCTTGAGGGCCTTCTTCTTGATGGCGTCGAGATGCTCGTACACCGCGTCGAGCGTCCCGTACTCCTCGAGCAGGCCCGACGCCGTCTTCGGTCCGACCTTGGGCACGCCTGGCACGTTGTCCGAGCTGTCGCCCGTGAGCGCCAAGAAGTCGCGGACCTGATCCGGACGCACGCCGAGCTTCTCGAAGGTTTCGCGCGGACCGAAGACGCGCTCGCGCATGGTGTCGAACATCACGACGCCCTCACCCACGAGCTGCAAGAGGTCCTTGTCGGCGCTGACGATCACCACCTCGTGCCCGCGCGCGCGCGCGGCGTGGGTGAGGCTCGCGATCAGATCGTCGGCCTCCGCGCCCTCGCGCTCGTAGCAAGGGATGGCGTAGGCGTTGGCCACCTCGCGCACGTGACCCATCTGTCGCTTGAGATCGGGCGGAGCAGGCGGCCGGTTCGCCTTGTAGTCGGCGTAGATCTCGCGACGGAACGGCTTGCCCCCGCCCTCCATGACCACCGCGAGCATGTGCGGCTTTTGCTCGCGCACCAGCTTGAGCAGCATGGAGGTGACGCCGTAGAGCGCCCCCGTCGGCTCGCCCTTGTCGCTCGTGAGAGGCGGCAGCGCGAAGAACGCACGAAACACGTAACCGCTGATGTCGACGATGTAGAGGACCCCTTCGGTGCCAGGGGCCGGCAGCTGCCCCTTGGGCAGGCTCTCGAGCAGTTCCGCCATGCGCGGACCTTCATCGGCCGGCTCGCCGCGGTCAAGCCCCCGAAGTGAGCCGGCTTCCCGCGGGTTGCCCGCTGGTTGCCCGCCCAACTCACCCCGTGCTAACTCGCGCCCCGGAGGACCGCCTTGTTGGAGTGGGGCACGGCGCCCCGCGGCTCGCGCGTCCTCG
This sequence comes from uncultured Polyangiales bacterium, assembly GCA_964398415.1. Lineage (GTDB taxonomy): Bacteria > Myxococcota_A > Polyangia > Polyangiales > DASUME01 > DASUME01. Next base: position 7,639 of record CAYNOM010000171.1, read on the forward strand.
GAACGTTTACCCATGTTCGAGACGCTCACCAAGGGCTTTCGCGCCGCCAGACAACGCCTCTCTGGGCTCACCGAGCTCAACGAGGAGAACATCGACGCAGCGCTCCGCGACGTGCGCCTGTCGCTGCTGGAGGCCGACGTCGAGTTCGGCGTCGTGAAGCGTTTCCTCGCCACGGTGAAAGAAAAGGCCATCGGCGAGGTCATGCAGACCAAGGTGGTGAAGGACGGAAAGACGCTCAAGGCCGGGCCGGCCGAGCGCTTCGTCCAGATCTGCCACGACGAGATCCTGCAGATGATGCAGGCCGAGGGCGAGCCGCTGACGCTCGTCCCCAAACCGGGTCTCACGGGCATCATGATGGTGGGTCTGCAGGGTGCCGGTAAGACCACCACCACCGCCAAGCTCGCCCACCTGCTGAAGACACAGGATCGCCGCCCGATGCTGGTCGCAGCCGACGTGCGACGCCCCGGCGCCATCGAGCAGCTCCAGGTGCTCGGCGAGCGCGTGGGCGTGCCCGTGTTCGCGATCCCAGGCGGCGACCCGGTCGAGATCTGCGAGCGCGGCCGCGAAGAGGCGAAGAAGCAGAAGTGCGACGTCGTGATCTACGACACCGCCGGTCGGCTCGCGATCGACGAGGCGCTCATGCAGGAGCTCGCCGACGTCAAGCGCGTGACGCAGCCCGAAAACGTGCTGCTCGTGGTCGACGCGATGATCGGCCAGGACTCCGTGAAGACCGCCAAGGCCTTCAACGAGCGCCTCGGCCTGACCGGCGTCGCGCTGACGAAGCTCGATGGCGACGCGCGCGGAGGAGCGGCGGTCTCGATCAAGGAAGTCACGGGGGCGCCGATTCGCTTCGCGGGCATGGGCGAGGGCATCGACAAGCTCGAGCCCTTCCGCGCCGATGGCATGGCGAGCCGCATCCTCGGCTTCGGTGACGTCGTCGGTCTGATGAAAGACTTCCAGGGGGTCGTCGACGAGCAGAAGGCGCAGAAAGATGCGCAGCGCATGCTCGAGGGGCGCTTCAGCCTCAACGACTTTCTCGATCAGATCCGCATGATCAAGCAGCTCGGTCCGATCAAGGACATCTTCGACAAGCTGCCCTTCTTCCCCGATGGCATGCCCGAGGGCGTAAACCTCGACGACAGCGAGCTCGTGAAGGCCGAGGCCATCGTCAGCTCGATGACGAAACAAGAGCGCGTCGAGACCGAGCTCTTCCAAAGGCAGCCGAACCGCCTGCGTCGCGTCGCGCGCGGCTCGGGTCGCAGCGAGCAGGAAGTGGCCGAGCTCATCGAGCGCTTCTCGTTCATGCGCCAGATGATGGGCGGGCTCGGTCAGAGCGCGGGCATGCTCGCGAAGATCCCCGGCATGAAGCAGCTCGCCACCGCACGCCGCCTCAAGGACGCGGTGCGCATGACCGGCCTCGAAGGAGCTCCCGGCATGGGAGGTCTCGCCGATCAGCTCCTCGAGGGCCTCGTCTCCCAGGGCGGAGCGGGCCATCCGATGTTCGCGGGCCTACCCGGAATGCCGGGGCAGCCGCAGCCGCGCAAGAAACCCGTCGACAAAGAAAAAAAGAAGAACCTGCGCAAAATGCAGAAGAAGTCGCGCAAGAAGGGCCGCTAAATGACGATGCGAGCAAGCAGTTGGTTTGTGGGGTTGTTCGTGCTCACCACCCTCCTCGGGTGTGCGGAGAAGACAGACCGCATGACGACCGCCCAGCGTCAGAAGGTGATGCAGTGGGTCTCGAAGACGCCCACGAAGCCAGAGCATCCACTCGACATCAAGTTTGGCGACAAGGTCACGCTGATCGGGTACGACATCACGAGCGACAAGCTCGAGTCGGGCAAGGGCCTCTCGGTGACTTGGCACTGGCGCGTCGACAAGTCGATCGAGCCGGGCTTTCGGCTGTTCACCCACATGGCCGACGCCGAGGACGTGAGCCGCATCAACCTCGACATGAACGGCATCATCCGCCAGGCCTTTCAACCGCCCGGCTGGGATCCCGGCACGTACATCCAGGACCCCCAAGTGATCATGCTGCCTCCCGACTGGAAGTCGCCCAAGGTCACCTTCTACATGGGCTTCTGGAAAGGCGAGTCTCGACTCAGCGTCACCGGCCCGAACGACGGCCAGAACCGCGCGCGCGTGCTCACGCTCGACGTCGTCACCCAGGCCGAAGAGCTGATCTCGCTCCACGCCGCACGGGCCGAAAAGCCCCTCACGCTCGACGGAAAGCTCGACGAGGCCGACTGGCAGAAGGCGACGGCGACGCCGTCTTTCGTCAACACGATCACGGGCGCGACGGCCGACCCCAAGGTCAGCGTCAAGACGCTGTGGGACGACACGCATCTGTACGTCGCCTTCGAGGTTCAAGACCAGCTCTTGAAGAGCACCTTCGACAAGAACGACGACCACCTTTGGGAGCAAGACTGCGTCGAGATCATGGTCGACCCGGACGGGGACGGAAAGAACTACTTCGAGATCCAAGTTTCGCCTGCGAACAAGGTCTTCGACACGCGCTACGACGCGCGCCGCGTACCCAAGCCCTTCGGACACGTCGACTGGAACGCCGGCGTGAAGAGCGGTGTGGAGCTGCGCGGCAAGCTCAACGACGACGAGGCCGACGAGGGCTACACGGCCGAGATCGCCATCCCCTGGACGGCGTTCGCGGCGGGCGAGCCCAAGCACGAGGCCCCCAAGGCCGGCGACACGTGGCGTCTCAACTTCTTCGTGATGGACACGCTGGAAAATGGACAGCGCGCCGTGGGCTGGTCGCCGCCGCGCGTGGGCGACTTCCACATGCCTCAGCGCTTCGGCAAGCTCGTGTTCGACTCGGTGTCGGGCCCTGTGCCCGTGGCGAGCGCGGAGGAGGCGCCCGCCACGACGGCGCCCGCGAGCCCGTCGGAGACCACGGGCGGTGAGGCGGGTGGCAAGGCCGCGCCCAAGGCGAAGACGTCAGGCAAGGGCGAGAAGGCGAAGAGCTCGGGCGGCTGAGGAGCGCCAGCTCAGGAGCTCCGCTAGGCCTGCGCCACCTGCGTGCGTGGCAGCGATGCGGGATGGATGCCG
>CAYNOM010000172.1:0-10649 GCA_964398415.1 uncultured Polyangiales bacterium
AGATCGAAGGGCAGCGTGGTATCGCCGTAGTATCCGTTGGTCTTCAAGACGTCGCTGGCGTTCACCGACGCGTAGACCATCTTGAACAGGGCCTGGCCCGCGGCGAGCGGGGCGCGTTCCACCTCCACGATCTCGGCGGCCTCGCGAAAATTGGTGGAGAGCTTCGTGGCGACCACCTTGCGGTAGCGGGTCGGCAACTCGAAACCCTCGAGGTGGCGCTCGTTGGCGATGGGGACGAGCTTCTGCAGCATCTCAAACATTCGGCGCAACATACACGAGATGCGCCGCGATGCCTGACCCGAGTGACCCTCCCCGCTGTCCGTCGGGGCCGCATAGTACGGCTCCCCGTACTTAGGCCTCGCTGCCCAGGCGCAGGTCGTCAGCACACACGACGCCGGCCTCCTCGAGCATGCCTTGCAGCCAAAGCATGGCTTCTCCCACCTCGCTGAAGGCGCGGTGCGGGCGCGGCGGGGTCAGAAACCAAAGCACGGCCGTGAGCAGGCCACGCTGCCACTCGCTGTCGACGAGCGAGGCGTAGGCGATGAGACAGCGCGCCACCCTGTCTTCGTTGGCCTTCACGTACTCGGCAAAGCGCCGGCGGCGCTCGGCGCTGAGCCGACCCGAGTGGCGCAGGTCGTAGAGCAGCGCAAAGGGCTCACCGTGGGCCAACAGCCGATCGGTGTGGGCGTAGAAGGAGCTGGGATCGATGGCTTCGGGGTCGCAGCCCGGCGGTGCAGAGATGACCGCCACGGGCCAACGGCTCGTGTCGCACAGGTACTGCACCGGGCCTGGTCGAGAGGACGGGGGCATGGCTAGCGGATGATGCCACGCGCAAAAAAAGGCAAACACCGTTGATCGACGTGGGACCCCTTGGGCGTGTGCCGGCTCACGCAAAACGCGCGTTTGGACCGGCCCCTAACGCAGCCTGGCCCACGCCACGGGACGCGTTCAGGGCAGACCGAGCACGCGCTTCGCGACCAAGCTGAGCAGCAGGTTGTTGAACACGAACACCGTGCTCTCCCGCAGCTTGCGCTCCACGTGGTACTCGGCGCCGAGCCCCCACCCCCCAAAAGCCGTCAGGGCCGCACGCGCGGTCTCCCAGGCGGCTTCGGAGGCGAGGATCTTCGCCAGGGCCGAGCGACCGTCGGCGTCTTCGCCCGCATCGATGGAGCGGATGGCATCCCAGCGCATCAGGTCGGCGGCTTCGACCCGTGCATAGGCCTGGGTCAACGGGTACGACACGCCCTGATGCTCGCCGATGAGTGTGCCGCGCACCTTGCGCGTCTTGGCGTGCTCGAGCGCGTGATCGAGCATGAAGCGCGCATTGCCGATGCACTCGGCCGCCGCCATCGCGCGGCGCGGCGCAAAGCCCTTCATCAGGCAACGCAAGCCGTGACCGGGCGGGCCCACGCGCGCACTGTCGGGCAGCTTCAGCTCGTCGACGAACAGCGTCGTCGTCATCCGGTGCGCGATCAGCTCGATGGGGTGGATCTGGATCGACGCTCGGTGCTCGCGCATGTCGATCAAGAACAGGGTCGGCCCCTCGTCTGCCTGCGTCAACAGCAGCATGAGGTCGGTGTGCTCGGCCATCGAGATCAACACCTTCTGCGCGTTGACCACCCACGACTCTCCGTCACGACGGGCCGTGCTCTTGAGCGTCGTCATGTCCGCGCCGCTATCGGGCTCGGTCGCAGCCACACTGAGCATGCGTAGCTCGCCACGGGCGATGGCCGGCAGGTAGCGCCTGCGCTGCTCCTCGCTGCCGTCGCGAATCAACGTGCCGCAGATCGCCATCTGGGCGTGCACGGCCGTGGCATCGCCCCCGCTGCGGTTGACCTCTTCGACGAGAATGCTGGCGGGTCCAACCCCCGCGGCGACCCCACCGTACTCCTGGGGGATCAAGGTGCCGTAATAGCCGGCCTCGCCCACGGCACGAAACACCGCGTCGGGGAAGTCGCGCTCTCGGTCGCGCTCACGAAAGTAGTCGGGGCCGAAGCCGGAGAGCAGCTTGCGTACCTCATGCCTGATCTCGTCCATGAACGGAGCGTAGACAGTTCAGAGCCGCTGTCGACAACGGAACGAGGGCCTGTGCCTTCACCCCAACATGGGAGAACAACTTCGCCACCTCGCGCGTCGATAGGCGACCTCGATCAAGGAGAGATGAACATGGCGCGAATGCGCAACAGTGGCGTGATGGCAGTGCTCCTGGGACTCGCAGCACTCTCAGGCTGTACGACGGCCACGATGCAGGCTCCCCAGGGCGTGGCGACGGCCAAGGCGCTACCGGTGACGGGACACTCGGGCAGCTTCAAGTCGTTCAAGGAGAACGACCTCACGATCGGCAGCTACAAGGTGACGAACATCGATCGCGACTGGGACAAGGGCTCGGGCACCGGCGCGGGGCCGTGGTCGCGCGATGCCAAGAAGAAGGCCTATCGCTTCGACGTGCAGAGCCAGGGTCGCACCCTGCACGGAGAGTGCACCGAGCAGGCGGTCACCCATGCGGTGGCGGGGTTCGGCAAGACCAAGGTGACCTTCGCGTGCACCTGTGGTGACGGAAACACGCCGCGGGCAAAGCTATCGCTGGTCAATGGCGCCGGCAGTGTAGAGCTGGGCGCGGGAGGCAAGTACGACCTTGCTGTCGTGCACCAAAGCGAACAAGGCGCCGAGGTCTCGACGGCCCTCGGCTACCACTTCACGAGCCCCTCGGGCGAGGGAGCTGTCGACGTCACCGGCAACGGACGCGCTTGGGTGCCCAACGATCTGGATGAGGAGCCGCTCTTCGACCTCGTCTGCGGCTACGCGGGTCTATTCCTGTACCGCCCGACCGAGTAGCGAGATCGTGCACGCCCGAGCCCGGGCTCAGGCAAGCTGCTCGGGTGGGGCGAGGGCCCCTGTGCGGATGTGCTCGCTCATGAAGTCGATGAAGGCGCGCACGCGCGGCGACAGGTGGCGCGTCGCGGGCCAGACGAGCGACACCGCGCCCTCTGCCGTGCGCATGCTCGGCAATACCTGCACGAGCTCGCCGCGCTCGACGTTGGCTTGGGCGAAGAACGTGGGCAGAAGGCCGATGCCCGCGCCCGAAACGAGCAGGGAAAGCACGAGCCCGTAGTCGTTGGCCACGAGGCTCGCAGGTGGCGTGACCTCCTGCGGGTCGCCGGCGCGCCCCCTCTGCAGCCGCCAGCGCACCTCACCGCGGGGCCCCACGGCCGAGACGCACTGGTGACGCTCGAGATCAGCCACACGCTCGAGCTTGGGCGCCACCGCGAGGTAGGCCGGCGAAGCGAACAGGCCACCGACGACGGCACCGAGCTGACGCATCATCAGGCCCGTGGTGTCGGGCAGGCGATCGCTGTGCACGCGCACCGCCACGTCGATGCCCGACTCGAGCAGATCCACGCGGCGCGTGCCGAGATCCACATCGAGGGTGACCTCGGGATTGCGCCTTCGAAACTCGGTGAGTAGGCGCGCAAAGAACGCGGTGGTGCCGAGATCCTTGGGGGCCGTGATGCGCAAAACCCCGCGCGGTGCCTCCCCCGCATCGACCACGGCACGCTCCACGTCGGCGATCTCGCGCAGCGCAGGCGAGCAGCGGTCGCGCAGCACGGCGCCATGCTCGGTCACGTACAAACCACGCGGGCCGCGATGCAGAAGCTCGAGCCCCAGGGCCTGTTCGAGACGCACGACGCGCCGGCTGACCGTGCTCTTCGGCACGCCGAGCTCCTCCGCCACGCGCGTGAAGGATCCGGTCTCGGCCACGCGCACGAAGGTTTGCAGGTCGTTGAGGTTCATCGTTGCTTGAACGCAACGAAGCGTTGCATTAGATGAACCTTGTTGCATCTACGGAACACTAATAGCGTCCCGGGCAGGACGCAAGAGCGGAGTCGGACGATGAAGACGGTGGTGATCACGGGCAGCACACGAGGCATCGGCTTGGGGCTCGCGAAGGCCATGCTCGAGCGCGGCGCGAACGTCGTCATCAGCAGTCGCTCGCAGAGTGACGTGGAGCGCACGCTCCGCGAGCTCTGTGCCCCCGCCCGCGCGCACGGGCTAGCCTGCGACGTCACGCGCTTCGACGCGGTAGAGGCCCTGTGGCAGGCGGCCAAGGAGCGCTTCGGACGCGTCGACATCTGGATCAACAACGCCGGCGCCACGACCACGCCCGTGACACTCGACGTAGTCCCGCCCGAAGAGATCGCACGCACGGTGCACACGAACCTGATCGGCGCGCTCTACGGCTGCAAGGTCGCCGCACGCGGCATGAAGGCCCAGGGCTCGGGCTTCATCTACAACATGGAAGGCCTCGGCAGCCGCGGTCAGGTCCAGGAGGGCCTCTTGACCTACGGCGCGACGAAGGCAGCCATGCACTACGTGATGAAGGCCCTACGCAAGGAGCTCCAGGGCACCGGCGTGAAGGTGTGCGCCATCGGCCCGGGCATCAACGTCACCGAGCACCTCTTGTACGGCGCCCACGCGCTGAGCGAGAAGCGCTGGCACAGCACGAAGAAGATCTTCAACATCCTCGGCGACCACCCCGACACGACCACGCCCTGGCTCGCCCAGCGCATCCTCGACAACGACAAGGACGGCGTGAAGGTGGAGTGGCTGACGAGCAAAAAGGCCGCCTACCGCTTCATGCTGGCCCCGTTCAGGCGCCGAGATCTGTTCGCGGAGATCGACGAAGCGCGGGTGCGCCGGGCCCCTTGAGTGCTCAAAGGTGTGCCGCCAGGTGGGCTCAGAGCACCTTCAGGCGCGCTCGATGCCGAGCACGTCGACCAGCCGATCGACGATGTCCCACTCGTTCGAGTCGAAGTCGTCGTCGCCCCACACGGCGTGCTCGGCCAGCGTGATGATGTCGTCGCGATCCTGGGCGTCGGGGAAGAGCTCGGCCATCTTCTGATAGTCGAGCTCCTTTGCGGCAAGCGCCGTCACGTAGGCCTGCGTGTCGGACTCGTAGCCCGAGAGGCGCGCAAACAGCCGCACTTCCTTGTCGTCGAGGGTGCGGTCGGCAAAGAACACCTTGGCCACCATCGTGAGCAGAAGCTCGCCCTCGGGCGTGCGCGCCGAGATGGCCGGGGCATCCTTGTTTTCGAGAACGTGAATCAGATCGCTCGGCTTCATGCTGGGGCTCCTCGTGGGCCGAGCATGCAGGCACGCTGGGTCGTGGGCAAGGCGCGAAGAGGCGCGCCGCCGCCTCATCCGCCGAGCGTGTACACGTCGCTCGTCAGGGGCTCGAAGGCATGCTTTCCGAATAGCACGCGTGTGAGCAAGCTGGCCGCGACCTTGGCGGCGGTGTTCGTGAGCGAGGGCTCGCCCGACACCTCGACGAAGTCGGCGCCGAGCAGCTCGAAGTTGCGCGCGACGTAATCGACCAGCTCGAGGGCCTCGGGATAGCCGATGCCGCCCAAGGATGGGGTGCCCGTCTCGCGCACGACCGAGCCGTCGATGCAGTCCACGTCGAAGCTCAGGTAGTAGGGCCTGTCCTTGGGCAGCGCCTCGAGCACCGCGAGGGCCTTGCCGCGCATGACCTCGCGCGCCGTCACGAGCGTTCGCTTTTTGCACGCGTCAGCACGCGCGTAGGGCGTCACGCGCTCGATGCCTGAGACGCCAAGCTGGACGAAGCTCGTGACGCGCTCGCTCTCGATGGCCACGCGAAAGGCATTGGCGTGGGACACGACCCGGCTCGGCACGAGGTCGTGGTGAGCATCGAAGTGAATCACCCCGAAGCGCTCGTGCTGAAGCACCGCCTCCTCGAGCACGAAGTGGGTGAGCGTGTGGTCGCCGCCGAGCAAGAGCGGCCGCATGCCCGCGCGCCACAGCTCACGCACGACCTTACGCAGCCGCAGGCCCACGTGCTCGAGCCTTCCCCCGTCGGGATCGACGTCGCCGAGGTCACAAAGGCGCGCTTGAAAGCCGCGATAGGTGCGCCCGAGCTCGTGATCGAGGATGTCTCCCTCCCCAAATAGAAGGCCCGTGTTGAGCGCGCGACGGATCGCCTCGGGTCCATGGCGCGCACCGCCCGGACCGAGCGCCCCCAGGTCGCTTGGCACCCCCAAGAGCGCGTAGCCTCCATCGACCGCCAGCTCTTCCACGTCGGAAAACGACCAGGCCTCCCCGACCGGCGTAGGCGTGGGCTTGAGAAAGCCGTGCTCGAGAAATGAAAGCTCGTCGACGCGCACGATCAAGCAGGACGCGAGCACGAAGCCAAGCAGCTCGATCGGCACCTCGGGATGGCGCGTGACGAAGGCGTCGATGGCTATCGGCTCCGCAAAACCTTCGAGGATCTGCTCGACCCAGGCGGCAGATTCGGGCGCGACATCGATCGACGTGCCGTGGGCGGCGAGGTGCAGCGTGAAGACGTCGTCGGCCCGCTCGGCGCGCAAGAGCCCCGGCATCACGACGTGGGGCAGGGCCCAGGACTCAGCGTCAGACATGTGCCTCTCTCTGTCCATGCCTCGCGCGGTGGGCCCCGATCGACCCGCACGCGGAGGCAGAGAGGATAGCCGAGCACCAGCCAGTTTCACGATGCGCGGGGCAGCTGGGGTGAGTGGGCTGTGGTAGCGTGGCGCCCGCCGGGCACGTCTCACGCGTTGGCGCAAGTCGTGGAAGGCCGCTTGGAGAGTGTAGTGAAACGCTTCGTCGACGCCTTTTCGCTGTGGATTGTGCTCAGCACCGCGCTCGCCCTCGCCTATCCGCCCTCGTTCACCTGGTTCGACCTCGCCTGGATCAACCCTCTGCTCGGCGTGATCATGCTGGGCATGGGGCTCACGCTGACCTGGGACGACTTCGCGCGCGTGGGCAGCGCGCCCAAACCCATCCTGCTCGGCGTGCTCTTGCAGTTCACGATCATGCCGCTCGCAGGCTACGGCATCGGCATCGTGTACGGGCTCGAGCCCGCCCTGGCCGCGGGCCTGATCCTCGTGTCGTGCTGTCCGGGCGGGACGGCGTCGAACGTGATCGCGTACATCGCACGCGCCGACGTGGCGCTGAGCGTGTCGATGACTCTCCTGTCTACCCTCGCCGCCGTGGTGATGACGCCCTTTCTCACGTCGATGCTCGTCGGCCAGAGTGTCTCGGTCGACGCGTTCATCCTGCTCGAGGGCACGTTGAAGGTGATCCTCGTGCCGGTGCTCGCAGGGCTCGTCTTGCGCCGCTACGCACCGGCCCTCACCGAGCGGCTTCTGCCCATCGCGCCGAGCGTCGCGGTGATCGCGATCATCTTGATCGTGGCGGGCATCGTGGCGCACATGCAGCCCACCATCCTGAAGGCGGGCCTGCTCCTCGTGGCGGCCGTCGGCAGCGTGCACGCCCTCGGCGCGGGGCTCGGCTACCTCGTGGGCAAGCGCCTGAGTCACAGCGATCGCGTGGGACGCACCATCAGCATCGAAGTGGGCATGCAGAACGCTGGGCTCGGCATCGCGCTCGCCAAGAGTGGCGCCTTCACGAGCCCGCTCGTCGCGTTGCCCTGCGCCTTCAGCGGGCTGTGGAGCTGCATCCTCGGCAGCGGCCTGGCCGCCTACTGGTCGCGACGACCCACGGGCGAAGCGCCGCCGAGCGACGAGCTCGCGAGTTAGCCCTTGCTCAGCGCGTGGTGAGCAGCGCGCGCATGGCGTCGACCGTGTCCTTGCCGAGCATGCGCTCGAGCAGCACCCAGACGCGGTTGGTGTCGGGGTGGAACAGGGCCGTGCGGTGGTGCGCATCGCGCGCGGCGAGCGGTTGCCAGGCGACGTCGGACTTCACGCTGTCGGGCAAGCCCTCGGCGGTGAGCGTAAGCCAGCGCTCGAGGTAGGCGTCGACCGCCGGTTGGCAACGCGACAAGGCATCGCCGTGCACGAAGGCTGCGAGCATCCAGGGCGAGCGCAGCGCACGAAGCAGCGGCCCGATGGAGGTCGCCGGCCTCACCGCATTGATCTGCATGGTGTCTGCGAGCACCGTGGACAGCGGCTCGTAGACGGTCTGCAGGTAGGACAGGCTCGCGGTCAGATCGACCCGGGGCAAGAGATCGACGCCGATGTGAAACTCGCCCTGCGTGTTGGGCGAGATCGCGAGATCGAGCGTGAAGTGGGGGCGCGCGTCGTCCGGTGCCGTGAAGGCGTAGATCTGGTGCGTATCCATGCCGAAGTCGTCGATGGTCATGGCGCTGTACACGAGCTTGTGCACGGGGCCCCCGCGAAATACGCGGAACGAGCCCACCTCTTTGCCCTCGAGCGGGCCGCCGCGCGCGATCAATGAGAGCGCAGGCCCGCCATCGGCCGCGGTCTCTTCCTTCAGACCGAAGCGCGCGATGATCTGGTTCAGCGCTGCGACCGCCATCTCTCGGCCGCGCAAGTCGAGGGCCGCCTTGGCGTGATGGGCCACCGAGCGAGCCTTTTCGCCCGGGGCCGGCATGCGCTCGGCCACGTCATGCTCGAGCTTGAAGCCGGTCTTCTTCAGGCGCTCGGTCGACACGGGCTTCGTGGGCGCGAGCAGCTCGTTGCGAAAGGACAGGTGCGGCACGCCCTCGGCATCGGCGATGGCGTCGAAGAACTGCTTGTTGCTGGGCGGCACTTCTTCGTGGGTCAGGTTGAAGGTGCCCGTCACGTGGTTGTCGATGGCGTGCTTGATCGCCCGCACCACATCGAGCGTGTGCACGCGGTAAAACAACGCGTCGTCGTGGAACGGCACCGAGCCGCCGAGGAGCTGGTGCGCCATCTTGATCTTGGCCTCGACGGGCGGGTCGTCCGCACCGCAGATGTCCGAGCAGCGAAAGATGGCCACGCGATCTCCCGCGTGCTTGCGGTAGGTGCGCTCCGCCTCCTGAAAACAGGCGGGGCTTGCGTCTTCACTGTTGGTCAGCGGCGCGTCTTCGTCGATCACGTCGAGGTGGTTGGCCGCATCGCCGTACACCGACAGCGACGACAGGGCCACGATGGGGCCCGTGATCGGCGCCGTGGCCACACTCTCGGCCGTCTGCACCAGCACCTTGTGGTAGGTGGCCTTGCGCTGCTCGGGAGTCATCGCCTGCTGGGCCGCGGGGCCCGCACACACGGCGATCGCATCACAGCCCTTGGCAGCCTCGTGCACCGCTTGCTTGTCGGAGCCGACGAGCACCTTCACCTCGGAGCACGCCTCACTGAGCTGGGCCACCTTGCCCTGCGTGGTGGTGGTGCCGATGACGTGGTGCCCCTCGCTCTTGAGACGCCGGGCGAGTTCCTTGCCGACGAGCCCACAGCCGATGATCAGAATCCGCATGCCGTTTCTCCTGGTTCTCGCCGGGGGTGGCGACGATTCAGCATGCACCTCACCGGACCATTCATCACGTCGATACTTCTCATGGGATCATGAGCTATCATCATAGTGACCCATGGAGCTGCGAGACCTGAACCTCAACCTCTTGCTCTCCCTCGAGGCCCTGCTCGACACGGCCCACGTCAGCCGCGCGGCCGAGCGCCTGGGCGTAACCCAGTCGGCCATGAGCCACGCCCTGAAGCAGCTTCGCGCCCATCTCGACGATCCGCTGCTCGTGCGGGGCGCGCGCGGGCTCGTGCTCACGCCCCGCGCCGAGCGGCTCAAGGTGGCCCTGAGGCGTGGCTTTGCGGAGATTCGACGCGGCCTGCGCGACGAAGAGGGTACGCGCGCGGCCGTCCAGAGCTACACGGTGGCGGCGCCCGATCACATCGCCTGCGTGTTGTTGCCGCGCCTCACGGCGCTGCTCGCGTCTCGCGCCCCCAACACCAACCTCGCCGTGCGTGCGCTCGACCCGCGCAGCTTTGCCGAGCAGCTCGAGGTGGGCGATGTGGATCTCGTGCTCAGCGTCGAGACCCCGCGCGGAACGGCCCTCAAGTCGCGACGTCTGTTCGAGGATGAGTTCGCCTGTGCCGTGCGGCGCGACCATGGGTCGGTGAAGTCGCGCCTCTCGCTCGCGCAGTACGCGGCGCTCGAGCACGTGGTGCACAGCCCCACGGGGCGCGGGATGAGTGGCGTCGATCAGGCCCTCGAACAGCGCGGCGTCACGCGGCGCGTGGCGTTGCGCGTGCCGTCGTTGGTCGTGGCCACCCACATGGCCGCAAGCGGAGACTACGTGGTGACCGCCTCGCGCCGCTTCCTCGAGCAGCTTTCCCCCGCCCTCGCGCTGAAGGTGCTGAGTCTCCCCGTCGACCTCGGTCGCTTTCGCGCCTACGCCCTGTGGCACGAGCGCTTCGAGCACGACCCGGCCCAGCGCCTCCTTCGCACCTCACTCGTCGACGCCGCGGCTCCCGTGGGTTGAAGCGCCTCGGCATGCGCCCCGGCGCGCTTCGGCGTAGGCTCGGGCCTCCATGACCGACGTACCCCCCGCGACCGAACCGAAACCGAAGGACGACGCGCCCCCGAAGGCCGAGCTCTATGCCCTCGGCTGCGGCTGCCTGTTGATCGTGCTCGTGTTCGGAGCAGCCATGTTCTACGGCTTCACGCGCGTGTGAGAAGGCGATGGGCGCCCGCCCGTAGGGCATGGGCGCGCTCTCGATGCCCGCGCTCCACCTCGAGCACCTCGACGCTCTCGGCACAGAGCCCCTCGAACAAGAGCTCGATGGCGCGCTCGAGGGGGCTATTGCCGCAGGTGTAAAGATCGACCGCCGCGTAGCCGTGCTCGGGCCAGGTGTGAATCGACAGGTGGCTCTCGGTGACGACGA
>CAYNOM010000173.1:0-259 GCA_964398415.1 uncultured Polyangiales bacterium
CCCTCGCAGTTCGCGCCTCCAAGCGCATCATCGCCGAGGGTCGCGACCTCACCACGGATGCACGCTGGAAGATGGCCAACGAGATCGGCTACCCGGTGTTTCGCAGCGAAGACGCCAAGGAGGGAGCCCGCGCGTTCATCGAGAAGCGCAAGCCCGTGTGGAAAGGTCGCTGAACGACCCACCTATCCCAGGTTGACCCGGCAGCGGATAATGCAGCCTGGGAGGGTCAGCGCGCTTGCCTGCCTGCGACGTCGTCATC
>CAYNOM010000173.1:269-10575 GCA_964398415.1 uncultured Polyangiales bacterium
ATGCATCGGAGCCCGCGGCGAAGGTGCTGCAGCGCTTGCTCGCGCTCGATGAGGTCGAAGCCAAGGCCTGCGCGAGGCGCTTTCCCTACGTGGCGCGCACCAAGATCTCCGAGGCGGAGGCCGAGCACCTCGCGGGCCTGTTGCAGCGCGCAGGCGCCCATGTGCTGGTGCGCGAGCACGCGGCCAAGGCCCCGGGTCCCACCCCGGCGCAGCCTGCTCCTGCGACGAGCAGCGCGGTCGACGCGCAGGCGCCCACCCTGTTCGACTTCCCCCAGGGCCTCTCGCCCTTTGCGGCAGACGCGTCGAACGGCGCCGCGTTTGCGGGCTACAAGCTCGGCGAGCTCGAGGCCCCGATCTCGAAAAGCCAACCGGCCCCCGCCCTGATCCACGCACGAGCCATGAACACGAACGGCATGCCGGCGGCGCGCAGCCAGCCTGCCCCGGCGCGTAGCCAGCCTGCCCCGGCGCGCAGTCAGCCTGCCCCGGCGCGCAGCCAGCCTGCCCCAGCGCCCGCACCGAGCGCTACGGCCCAGCAGGACGTCGATCCAGCGCTCAAAGCCGCGATGCAACAGGGCGGGCTGCGCATGCTCGACGACACGTTCGAAGAGATGCAGCCAGACCAGCAGCCGCGACTCGACATCGATGACGACGTGGTCGGCAAGGGGGGATACGTCAGCGGCGGACGTAAGGTGGGCGGTGAGCTGCCCAAGGCGTCCGAAGACCTCGGACGGCGGCGACGCGGTGGCATCGTCTCTGTGCTGATGTTTCCATTCATCCTGCTGCAAGCGCTCTGGACCTCCATGCCCACGGCCCTGGCGTTCACGGGCGTCGCCGCCACCACCGCGGGCGCGGTGTACTTCGTGCGCAGCCAGGGCAAGTCAGACGCTGGGGCCCTCACGGAGGACGTCGAAGGGGCCGCGGACACGAGCGCGGATGAGCAGGCGTCCCCCACGCGCGGAGCCACCCATCCCCTGGTGCGCATGGCCCCCAAAGCCATGGAGCCTGCGGTGGCGGCCATGATCCGCTCGCGCTTTCAGGGCACGCACAAGGTGACGGTCAAGTGGCCCGAGGGCACAAAGCCCGCGGGCAGCGTCGAGTGTTTGCTCGTGGAACAAAGCCACGCGAGCAAGCTGCGCGAGCTCACGGCCACCGGCCAGGTCGTCGACATGCCGGCGGACGTTCACGCGCAGCTGAGCGAGCACATGGAGACCCTGCGCGCCGCCGACTCGAACCCGAGCGCGGGGTACCTCTCCGTTTGCCTTGCGAATTGACCATCATCAAGGCTAACCACCCGCATGATACGTCTCTTCGTCCTGCTCGCGCCCCTGACGCTGTGCGGCTGTGCCCACGCCACGCCGCCCACGTGCCCGAAGGCGGCGCAGCCCGAGAGCGCCCAAGCGCGCACACAGCGCGACCAGGAGCCGGCCTCGCCGACGGCCCTCTCGCTCTTCGACGTGAGGTGGTCCGTGACGACCTCCGACTCAGGCGTGCCGGCACAGGTCCCCGAGGACCTGCACACATTCACGGTCGGGCGCTGGGAGTGTGCGCTGAGCGCAGTGCGCACCGACGATGCGTTCGACGCGTCACGAGTCGACGTATCGCGAACCCGCAGGCTGGCCTGCACGCATGCCACCGGCATCGTGGCCCAATCCGCGCTTTCCTGCGCCTTCGAGATCCCCTCCACCGTCGAGCAGGGCCATGCGCGCCGCGCCGCGCGTCACCTCGAGCTCAGCCTCAGCGATGGCCCCGCCTTCAAACTCGCTTGCGAGCCCTTCGCCGTCGAACGCCTCGTGCTTCGGAGCCGAGAAGCGTCCGAGCCCGCGCGCGAGTTGTGTGTGCGAGGGGGCCTGATGACTGCTTGCGAGCCTGGTCCGCGGTGAGGCGCGTCGAATGGCGCGAAAATCCTGCTATCTGGGCGTACACTCTCGGACAAAAAAACCACTGAGGTTCTGAATGTTCTCTGCAGACGCGATCAAGCTGGACCCTGAGAAAACCACGCAGCTCATCACGGCCACCATGCAGGAACAGCTCCACAAGCTGCGTCGTCGCGGCGTCGTGGTCGGGTTGTCCGGCGGCATCGACAGCTCGGTGTCCTGCGCGCTCAGCGTTCGCGCCTTCGGCAAAGATCGCGTCTTCGGCATCTTCATGCCTGAGAAAGACACCTCAGACGACGCCCACCGCCTCGGCACGCAGCTCGCCGAGACCTACGGCATCAAGACCACGCTCGAGAACATCGGCCCCGCGCTCAAGGCCATCGGCTGCTACGAGCGCCAGATCGAGGCGATCCGCAGCGTGGAGCCCGACTTCGGTGAAGGCTGGAAGTTCAAGCTCGCCCTGCCCTCGATCCTCGAGAGCGAGCGACTCAACATCACGCGCCTGGTGGTCGAGACGCCGGACGGAACGACCCGCACCCATCGCATCTCCGCCCAGGCCTACAGCCAGCTCGTGGCCGCCACGAACTACAAGCAGCGCCTGCGCAAGGTCACCGAGTACTATCACGCCGACAGGCTGCAGTTTGCGGTCATCGGCACGCCCAATCGCCTCGAGTACGACCAGGGCTTCTTCGTGAAGCTCGGCGACGGCTCGGCCGATATCAAGCCCATCGCGCACCTGTACAAGAGTCAGGTGTTTCAGCTCGCCGAGTACCTCGGTGTTCCCGCCGAGATCCGCGCGCGCACGCCCACCACCGACACCTTCTCCTTGGCGCAGTCCCAGGAAGAGTTTTACTTCGCCCTACCCTACGACAAGATGGACCTCTGCCTGTACGCGCACAACCACGGTATCTCCGCCGAGCAGGCAGCTCAGGTGGTCGGTATCTCCGCGCCGCAGATCGAGCGCGTCTACAAGGACATCGAGTCGAAGCGCCGCACCACCGCCTATCTGCACATGCAGCCCCTGCTGGTCGAGCCCGTGGCTGAGGTCTGACGCATGTGCGGCATCGCGGGATTGGTGACGCTCCGCGAGGGACTCGAAGCCCCCACGCGTGAGCTGCTCACGCGCATGGCGGGCGCCCTCACTCACCGCGGTCCCGACGAGTTCGGGGTGTTTCGCGACGGCCGCGCGGGCCTTGCGCATTCGCGCCTCTCGATCATCGATCTGTCGAGCGGTCAGCAGCCCCTCGCCAACGAAGACCACTCCCTCTGGATCGTCTTCAACGGCGAGATCTTCAACTACGTCGAGCTGCGCGAAGAGCTCTTGGGCCACGGTCACAGCTTCCGCACGAAGAGCGACACCGAGGTGATCGTTCACGCCTGGGAGCAGTGGGGCCCAGACTGCTTCGCGCGCTTCAACGGTCAGTGGGCCATCGCCCTTTGGGATCGCAACAAGCGCGAGCTCGTGCTGTCGCGCGATCGCTACGGTATCAGGCCGCTTTACTACGTCGAGCGCGACGGCAGGCTGTGGTTTGCGAGCGAAGTGAAGGCCATCTTCCAAGACCCGCGCGTGCCGCGTGAGCTCGATCCGAAGGGCCTGAGCGAGTCGTTCACGTTCTGGAGCGCGCTCGCGCCACGCACGGTGTTTCGCGAGGTGCTCGAGCTCGAGCCGGGCCACGTGCGCGTCTATCGCGACGGCGAAGTGAACGACCGCGCCTACTGGACGCCGAGCTACGAAAAGGACCCTCGCTTCGAACGCACCGACGACGCCGCCCACGCGGTGCATCAGGCCCTGCTCGAGGCCACCTCCCTGCGCATGCTGCGCGCTGACGTGCCCGTCGGCAGCTACTTGTCTGGAGGCCTCGACAGCTCACTCATCGCCACGCTCGGTCGCGATGCCGTCGGCCACCGCTTCAAGACATTTTCGGTGGCCTTCGAAGATGCCGAGTTCGACGAGACGCCTTACCAGCAGAAGGTCGTCGAGCGCATCGGCACCGAGCACCACCGCGTGCTCATCTCGAAGCGCGACATCGGCGCGGTGTTTCCTGAGGTGGTGCTGCACACCGAGCGGCCCATCCTGCGCACCGCCCCTGCGCCCATGTTCCTCTTGTCGAAGCTGGTGCGCGAGCAGGGCATCAAGGTGGTGCTCACGGGCGAAGGCGCCGACGAGATGTTCGCCGGCTATGACCTGTTCCGCGAGGCCAAGGTGCGCCGCTTCTGGGCGCGTCGTCCCGACTCGAGCATGCGCCCGCGTCTGCTCGAGCGCCTTTACCCCTACCTCGCGCGCTCGCCGGTGCGGCAGCGGGCCATGACGCGCAGCTTCTTCGGTCGCGACCTCGCGCGAGCCAACGAGCCTGGGTTCTCCCACGGCACGCGTTGGAGCTCCACTTCTGCCCTGCAGCGCCTGTTCGGAAGCGAGCTGTCGGGGGCCCTCGCCGGCTTCGATCCGCGGGCCGAGCTGATGCACAAGCTCCCTGCCGACTTTCACACCTCGAGCCCGCTGGCCCAAGATCAATACCTCGAGTGTCGCACGCTCATGTCGTCGTACCTCTTGTCTTCCCAGGGCGACCGCATGCTGATGGCGAACTCGGTCGAAGGCCGCTTTCCCTTCCTCGACAAGAACGTCGTGGCCCTCGCCAACTCGCTGCCCGATGGCGTCAAGCTGTGTGGCCTCGACGAAAAGCATGTGCTGAAGCGCCTCGCCAAAGACCTCTTGCCCGAAGAGGTGGTGAAGCGGCCCAAGCAGCCCTATCGCGCGCCCGACGCACCGTCGTTCTTCGGGGATGGCGCGCCCGCATGGGTCGACGACGTGGTCAGCGAAGACGCGCTGCGCCGCGTGGGCGTGTTCGAGCCCAAGGCCGCGCTGGCGCTCGTCGACAAATGCCGCGCCCAGAGCCGATCCCCCAACGCCACGTTCTCGAATACCGACAACATGGGAGCCGTGGGCCTATTGTCTACGCAGCTACTCGCCCTACAGTTCGTGCTTGCGGTTCCTGCCGCTCCAGCACCGTCACTGCGCACGCTGGTCGAGCTCGACTGACAGAACCCGCCCGTGCCCCGGCCCAGAGAGACCTCGATGGATAACAAGCTGAAAGTTCGCGAATTCGTTACCACCAACTTCTATGTCCCGGACAGCATCGGGCTCGCGGACGGCACCTCGCTGCTCGAGTCGGGCGTCGTCGACTCGACCGGCATGCTCGAGGTGATCGCGTTCATCGAAGAGACCTTCGCCGTGAAGGTGGAAGACGAGGAGATGGTGCCGGAGAACCTCGACAGCATTGACAACATCGTGGCCTTCATCGCCAAGAAAACGACCTGAGCGCTCCACCGTCCACGAGATCCGCCCATGCGCACCGCAAAGCTCACGGCGCGTCAGACGCTGCTTTGGCTCGACCACACGCTCTATCCGACCGCGCCCTATCACAATCTGGTGCTGACGGTGGATCTCGCGGGAGCACTCGACGTGGGGCGCTTCGAGCGCGCCTTCGCTCAGCTCGTCCGTGACAACGATGCGTTGCGTCTCGCCGTGCGCGAGGGCGCAGACGGTGCCGAGATCGTGGTCGATGACACCCACGCGATCGCGCTCAGTCACGTGGCTCTGTCCGAGCCCGCCGCGTACTCGGCTTGGTTGAAAGCGCACTGCACGCGCCGCCTCGAGCTGGGCCAAACCACGGGCCACGCGACCCTCGTCAGGCTCGGCCCGGACGAGCATCGCTTCGTGTTCGTGCAGCACCACATCGCCTCCGATGGCACCTCGCTCGTCGAGATCGCAGAGCAGCTCGCGGCCCACTACAACGGCGTACCGGTGGAGGCCGGGCCCTCGATCCTCGACTACGCGGCCCACGAACAGGGCTATCGCGCCTCGCTCAAAGGCAAGCGTGATGCCGATTACTGGGCGGGTGCCGTCAAAGGCGGGGTGCCGCCCCAGGCGCTCTACGGACATGCGCGCCAAAGTCGCGCGGTAGGCGTGCGCCGCCTGGGCGAAAGCGTCCACGGCGAGCTTCTGTCGCGCTTCGGCGCGCGCGCGGGGGAGGCCCCCTTCAAGCTCGCCACGCCCGATCTGTCCCGACTGAGCCTTCTGCTCACCACCCTCTTCGCCTACCTGTACCGCACCTCGGGCAATCGCCTGCTCGCCATCGGCGTCCCGGTGAAGAACCGCCCCGCACGCTTCAAGCGCACCCTCGCGCTCATCATGGAGCAGCCCTACGTCATCGTGGAGATCGACGAGGGCGAGACGATCGCGAGCCTGGCCGAAAAGGTGCGCAAGAGCCTGTTCGAAGCCCTGCGTCACGCGGGTCATGCGTCGAGCGATCGCGGCGTGCACTACGCCACGCTCAACCTGCACCCCACCACCGAGCCGCGTTTCGAGGGGCTTTCCAGCAAGGCGATCATTGGGCATGCACCCTTTCGCGCCGTGCATGTCGACGGCGCCCAGGGCGACCTACGCGACACCGCCGGCCTCGTCGTATTCGACCGCCCCGAAGCCGGTGAGCTGCGGCTCGATCTCGAGCTACACACAGACACCTTCGACGAGGCGCTGCATCATCGCGCGGTGGGCCATCTGGTGTCTGTGCTGCGCGCGATCACAACGGACATCAGCCTGCCGCTCGACGCCATCTGCCTCGTCGAAGACGCTGAAGCACGAGCGCTTCTCGCCGCGGGCCGCGGAGCCGAGTCCCCCTTTGCGCCCGACATCGTCACGCGGATTCGCGAACAGGCCACGCGACGTCCGGACGCGCTCGCCATACAGGACGACTCCGAGGTGCTCAGCTACGCCGAGGTCGAGGCGCGCACGAACCAGCTCGCGCGCGAGCTCATCGAACACGGTGTCGGCGCCGGCAAACGCGTCGGCATCTACGTGCAGCGTGGCGTCGACGAGCCCCTGTCGATGCTCGCCGTGCTCAAGGCCGGCGGGGCCTATGTGCCCCTCGATCCGAGCCATCCCAAAGAGCGCATCGAGTTGATCCTCGAGGATGCGGCGCCGCCCGTGCTGCTCGCCCACGACGAGCTCGCGAAGACACTCACGGTGGCCGACAGCGTGCACGTGGTCTCGCTCGATCGCGAGTGGCCGCGCATTCGTGAGCGCGATGCCTCCGCGCCCGCCGTCGAGGCCGAGCCGAGCCAGCTCGCCTACGTGCTCTTCACGTCGGGGTCCACGGGACGCCCGAAGGGCGTCGAGATTCCGCGCCATGCCTTCGAGAACTTCTTGCAGTCGATGGCGCACACGCCGGGCATGACCGAAGCCGATCGGCTGCTCGCGATCACCACCATCACGTTCGACATCGCAGGCCTCGAGATGTTTTTGCCGCTGTGGACGGGCGGCAGCATCCAGATCGCAAACCGCGAGACCTCCCTCGACCCCGCGCTGATGAAGAAGACGCTCGAGGCGTCCCCCATCACGGTGATGCAGGCGACGCCAGCCACCTGGCGCCTGCTCGTCGAGGCCGGCTTTCAGGGCAAGCCGGGGCTCAAGATGCTGTGCGGCGGTGAGGCGCTGAGCCCCGAGCTCGCAGGGCAGCTCGTGGCACGCGGCAAGGAGCTATGGAACGTCTACGGCCCCACCGAGACCACCGTGTGGTCGACGCTCAAGCGGATCGAGGCCGGCTTCGACAAGATCACCATTGGACGTTCGATCGATCGCACGCAGACGTACGTGCTCGATGCGGGCGGTAGGCTCGCGCCCGAGGGCGTGATCGGCGAGCTGTGCATCGGTGGCGATGGTGTGGCCCTCGGCTACCTCGACAGGCCCGACCTCACTGCAGACAGGTTCATTCCGAACCCCTACGACCCCGACGACTCTCCCATCTATCGCACCGGCGACCTCGCGCGCCTGCTCCCGAATGGCGAGCTCGAGTGCCTGGGGCGCGTCGATCACCAGGTGAAGATTCGCGGCTTCCGCATCGAGCTCGGCGAGATCGAATCGGTGCTGCGCACTGCGAACGGCGTGAAGGACGCGGTGGTCGTAGCGCGTCGCGATGGCGGGCCCGATCCACGCCTCGTCGCCTACTGGGTCGGCGAGCCTGGCGCCGAACAGGAGCCGCTCATCGCCCTCGCGCACCAGAAGCTGCCCCACTACATGCAACCGACCGCCTACGTGCGCCTCGACGCCTTCCCGCTCAACACCAACGGCAAGGTCGACCGTAAGGCCCTGCCCGCACCGAGCGAGAGCGCGAGCTCAGCCACCGCGCGGCGCTCGACCCGCCCCACGCACGAGATGAACGATCACGAAGCGCGCGTGGCCGCCATTTGGTGCGAGGTGCTCGGACGCAGCGACGTGCTGGTCGACGAAGACTTCTTCGCCCTAGGCGGTGATTCGCTGCTCGCTGTGCGCCTACGCGACCGCGTTCGACAACAGCTCGGGGTCGAGCTGCCGCTGATGGCGCTGTTCGAGGAGCCCACGGTGGCGCGCATGACGAAGGCCCTCGAGAGCCAGGATGGCCTCGTCGATGGTCCCGCCGCGATCCCCCTGCGTCGCTCGACGTCCGAGCGTCCGCCGCTGTTCTGCCTCCTGGGCCTGGCTTTGTATCAGCCCCTGGCGAGCGCCCTCACAGTCGACTGCGGGGTCTACGGCGTGCACGTACCCTTCGCCGTGAACCCGCTGCACGTCACGCCGACGCTGGTGCCCGAGCTTTCAGCGCTCTACGTCGACATCATCAAGAAGACGCGTCCCAAGGGGCCCTATCACCTCGGTGGGCTGTGTTTTGGTGGCGTGGTGAGCTTCGAGGTGGCGCGCCAGCTCATCGCCTTGGGCGACGAGGTGCTGAGCGTGTCGCTGTTCGACGCCATGCTGCCGAGTGCCCAGGGCAGCGATCGCCAGAAGCAGATCATTCACTTCGTCCGGCGCGCCGTCGAGGAACCCGATCGTATCCGCACCTGGCTCGAGGATCGGAGGACCAGGATGCAGGCCCGCATGCGCATGTCGATGGCGCGTTTCGGCATCACCGGCAGCACGCCCGCCCGCGAGGCTGATCCCGAGGCCGTGGAGCTCGACGTGCTGTCGCCCGAGGCGGAAGCTGCCGCCTTCGCCTACGAGAGCTACGCCGAGCGTATACGCGCTCGCACCTTACTGTTCCGCGCGACAAAGCGCGATTTCCCAAAGTGGATGCGCATCGAGCCCACCTACGGCTGGGGCAAGCTCACGCCCAAGCTCGACGCCTACGACATCCATGGCGGACACCTCGAGATCATGCACGCCCCACACGTGGCCGAGATCGCGAAGATCCTCGATCGTGTGCTTGGGTGATGCGGGCGTCAGCCACGTCAACCCTTCCGCCGTAGAGCCCGCCAAGCGCCTACTCGACGACGGTCACCTGATGACCTGGAATGAAAGCGATGCCGTTCGGCTCGCTGAGGGAGCCGTTGCTCTGCGCAGCCACATACTTGTCCACGATCGCGCCGTCGACCGCGTCGTAGCGGAGGATCTCGTTGCTGTCGTGGCTTGCTACGTACAGCAGCCCGTCGGGCCCAAACCTCAGGCCCACGGGGCCGTCGAGACCATTGGCCCTGGACGCCACGAACACGCCCAGCGCTGCACCGGTCGCACCATCGAAGCGCGCTACGTTGTCGGAATCGCGGCCCGTCACGTAGAGATTTCCGTCGGGTCCAAAGGTAAGGTCGGTGGCACCGAGCAAGCCGCCGCCGCGCGCATCGAACCGGCCATCGCGTACCCCCGTGAGGGAGTCGAAGCGCACGACACGATTCTCGTCCCAGCCCACGACGTACAGGTAACCATCGCTGCGGAAGAGGATCCCTTCCATCCCGATGGCGCCCGCGGTGCCGTCATCAAAAGGTGCCGGTCCCTGGGTGGATCCGTCGGCGCTGAAGCGGAGGATCCGACTGGTGGCATACGCCGCAGCGTAGAGTTGTCCATCGGCTCCAAAGCCGATGCCGCCAATGCCGGGACTGCCCGCGACGCTCGGCACGAACAGGGACTCGAGTCGGTATCCGCCGAGCCCCGAATCGGGCCGATAGCGGGTCACGCTGCTCGCTCGCCAGTTGCTCATGTAGAGCAGTCCGTCCGGGCCGAAGATGAGGTCCGAGGGATAGTCGATCTCCGATCCGCCGAACTCGCCGAGATAGCGACCCGTCGAGCGCTCGTAGCGTTTGACCGTATTGGTGTTCTCGCTCGTGACGAGCAGATCGTGCTGGTGAAAGCTCCCGTCCTCGTCCACAGCCGAAGCCAAAATCGGGTAGAGGCCCGCGAAAGCGTAAGTATGGGTCGCAGACGACGGATTGCCCGAGAGCTTGTCGATGGCGCCATCGCCCCAGTTGATGGTCCAGCTCGTCACCGTGTCGTCCCCGGGATCGGTAACGCGCAGGTTCAGCGTGAGCACGGCACCTCTCTTTACGGTCGCGGCTGCCATCGTCTCCAACGAAGGTGGCGCGTTCGTGACCACGAGCGTGGCGGTGGCCGTGTCGATGGCGCCGTCGGCCTC
>CAYNOM010000174.1:0-4918 GCA_964398415.1 uncultured Polyangiales bacterium
CGAGAAATGGGCTCAGAGCGAGCGCGCCCGCAAAGCCCGGACCGAGGAATACTTCCTGTACTTCCTGTCTTTCGCAAGTACGGGCTGCGGACGTAAGCCGCTCTCAGCCCGTTTCTCGACCGCGCTTCAGCGTTTCTTCTCGAACGGACTCGGATACTCGCCGATGCCGAGGGTCTCGCGCCCCTTTCGGTGGTCGCGCGCCATGTAGGCGTCATCGAGACGCAAGCTGAGGGTTTGGGCAAACTTCCACAGGAACTTGGTGGCGATGCTCGGCTCGTGGCCCATCAGCGCGTGAAAGCTCGTGCGCTCGAGGCACAGAAGGCGCGTGGGCTCGGTCGAAACGACCGTGGCCGAGCGCGGACGCTGGTTGAGCAAGGCCATCTCGCCGAAGTGGGAGCCGGGTCCGAGGGTCGCGAGCTTTGCTCCCTCACGCTCCACGCTGACGCCGCCCTCCACGATGACGTAGAGGTGATCGCTGCGATCGCCCTCGCGCACGATCTTCGTGCCCGCCTCGACCTTGAGCCCGGTGAGCACGTTATAGACCTTGACGATCTCTGCCATGGACAGCTCGCGAAACAGCTCGATGTCCCGCAAGGCGTCGATGCCGCGGGTCACCGATTGCTTGCGCTCGCGCTGATGGGCCTCGTCCGTTTGCTTGGGCCTCGCACGGAGCACCACTGCGGTGATGTTGTCGTGCCCGCCGCCCTCGAGCGCGAGACGCACGAGATGCCCCGGAATGTCCTTCAGGCTCGCCACGGCCAGCATGGAGCACAGCTCCTCGGGATCGCGCGTGTACTCGTGTAGCCCGTCGCTGCAGAGCAAGAAGGTATCGCCCGGCAAGACATCGAACATCAGCATGTCGGCGCACACCGTCGGCTGAGTGCCGACCGCCCGCGTGAGCACGTGGGCATGCGGGCTTTGCGCTGCGACCTCGAGCGTCATCATGCCCTGGGCCACGGCCTCGTTCATGAAGTTGTGATCGGTGCTGAGCTGGTAGAGCTGTCCATCGCGAGCGAGGTACAGGCGGCTGTCGCCGACGTTCGCCATGAGCCCCTTTTCGCCCACGGTCAGCAGCGCGACGCAGGTGGTGCCCATGCCGTGCTTGCCCTGGTCGGACGACGCCACCTCGAACACTGTCTTCGAGGCCTGGATCACGGCCGCGTTCAGGAGCTGCGCCAGGTCTTCGAGGGCGGCCTCGCTGCCATCGAAATGCTCGATCTTCTCTTTGCGCTCGGCGATGTAGCGTTGGATGGCCCGTACCGCCGTCTCGGAGGCGACCTCTCCTGCGGCGTGCCCACCCATGCCGTCGCAGACCACGTGCAGCCCAAGCGCCGGATCGACACAGAACGAGTCTTCGTTGTGCTCTCGTACGCGACCGACATCCGACTGGCCGAAGGACTGAATCTCCATGCGCTCCATTGTGCCAAAGCAGGGCCCCGCTCGTATACGACCGCTCTGCCCCATTCACTCCCTAGACGCCCTCATCTGGGGGTGGCCGTCCCGAGATACATGAAGCCGAACACGCGCGGCGTCTTCTTCATGTAGAACGTGTCCAGGGTGTCGACCGCGAAGCCTGCGCGGGCGAGCAGCGAAGGAATGTCGCGAGCGAGCTCGCACCCCCCGCCGAGCCGCGCCTGAATGGGCGTGAGCACGCGCTGCAGGCGCAAAACGCTCGCCTCGTCGGCACGGCCATGCTCGAGAAAGTGCAGCTTGCCGCCCGGCCTGAGCACACGGCGGACCTCGCGCAGGGCGGAGAGGGCGTCCGGGATCGTGCATAGGGTGAAGGTGCTGAGCACGGCATCGACACGCTGGCTCGAGACGGGCAAGCGCTGGCCATCGAGCCCCACGTACTGCACGTCGACGTGCGACTCGCGTACGCGCTGGGCGGCGAGCTTGCGGCCAACTTCGGCCGGGTCGACGGCCAGCAGCGTGTGTACGGCACTCGGCAAGTGGGGCAGGTTCAGCCCGGAGCCGAAGCCCACCTCGAGCACTTCGCCAGAGAGCCCCTCGACCGCTCGACGCCGCAGCGCTCGACACTGGCGTGTGTCGAGGAGGCGATCGATGACGCGGGGTAGAACATGGGTTTCGTACAAGCTCACGACTCGCTCCGACAGGCGCGCTCCCACCCTTGCGTGTGCCCGGCGCCCCCTGGAAGCTGCGCCGAAAAGGAAGCGTTTTCCAGGCGAAACGCAGCCGAAACAATTTGAGGAAAAGATCGGTCTAACCCCATCGCGGGGACAAAATCGCCTTTGCAGCACAGGGCCGCGAGCTAAAGTGCGAGGCGTTTCGTTGGGGATCCTCAGTGGTCGACGCGGGTCCCTTGCACAGGAGAGGAAACCATGTCGCTCATCAAGGCTGAATACATCTGGGTCGATGGCACCGAGCCCACCCCGAAGCTCCGCTCGAAGACGAAGATTCTCCAGGCCGGGGAGCAGCCTCCCGAGTGGGGCTTCGATGGTTCCTCGACCAACCAGGCAGAGGGCCACAGGTCCGACTGCATCATGCGCCCCGTGTTCACCTGCCCCGATCCCATCCGCGGCGGCAGCAACGTGCTGGTGCTGACCGAGGTCTACAACGCCGACGGCACGCCCAACAAGAGCAACACGCGCGCAGCCGCACGGGCGGCCGCCGAGAAGTTCGCGGCGGAAGAGCCCTGGTTCGGCATGGAGCAGGAATACACGATGTTCAAGGGCTCGCGTCCCGCGGGCTTCCCCGAGAACGGCTTCCCGGCGCCCCAGGGGCCCTACTACTGCGGCGTCGGCGCCGACGAGGTGGTGGGTCGTGACATCGTCGAGGCGCACATGGACGCCTGCATCACGGCGGGTCTCAAGATCTCCGGCATCAACGCCGAGGTCATGCCCGGTCAGTGGGAGTTCCAGATCGGCCCGGCGGGTTTGCTCGAGGCCGGCGACCACATGCTCACCGCCCGCTGGCTGTTGTTCCGCATCGCGGAGAACTACGGCATCAACATCTCGCTCGACCCCAAGCCCATGAAGGGCGACTGGAACGGCGCCGGCTGCCACACCAACTTCTCCACCAAGGCCATGCGCGCCGAGGGTGGCTACAAGGTGATCGAGGCCGCCTGCGAGAAGCTCGGCAAGAAGGCCGATCTCCACATCGCCAACTACGGCTTCAACATCGAGTCGCGCCTGACCGGCCTGCACGAGACCTGCTCCTACAAGCAGTTCAAGTGGGGCGTGTCCGACCGCGGTGCGTCGATCCGCATCCCGCTCGCGACGAAGCTTGCCGGCAAGGGCTACCTCGAGGATCGTCGCCCCAACGCGAACATGGATCCCTACACGGTGGCGCGCCTGCTGGTCGAGACGACCTGCGGCTGAGCCCTGCCCCGCGAAAGCACGAATGCGGCCGTCCTACGGGGCGGCCGTTTTGCGTTGGCGCGCGCGTTGTCAGCGCTCGAGTGGCTGCATCAGTCCCATGCGTGCGAAAGGGTCTCGAAGATCGTCGGGCAGCGGGGCGTCCACGCAGATCTGCTCGCCGCTCACGGGATGGGGCAAGCTGAGGCTTCGCGCGTGGAGGGCCAGCCGAAATAGCCCGTAATCGGCGCGAAAGCGCTTGTTCTCCTTTCGGTCGCCGTAGGTCGTGTCGCCGAGCACGGGCCTTCGCAGGTGGCTCAAGTGACGTCGAATCTGGTGAAAGCGCCCGGTCAGGGGGCGCGCCTCGACGAGCGCGTAGCGATTTGCCGTGACGCAAAGCTGCGTGAGCTCGGTGCGGGCGTCGACGCGCTCGTCACTGTCCTCCGCGCGCGGGATGGGGTAGTCGACGCACAGGCTTGGCTGCGGCAATTTTCCGCGCGTCAGCGCCACGTAGCGCTTGTCGACGGCACCCGCCTCGAACGCTTTCTGCAGCGGAGCCACGAGGCGCGCGTCGGTGACGAGAGCCATGGCCCCACTGGTCGCGCGATCGAGCCGATGCACCAGATACACGTGCGTGCCGAGCTGATCCCGCACCCGCGTCATCACGTAGTCGCCGCCGGCACTCGCCATACCCCGATGGGCAGAAAGCCCACTCGGCTTGTTGACGATCACGAGCGACTCATCGCGATACAGAAAAGGCAAGGGCCCGGGCGCCGCCGTGAGCAGCGGAGCGCCGGGCCGAGGGCCGGTATCGGACGAATCGTTCAGGTGCCGCGACAGAAGCCCCACCACGCGTAGCGTCCATTGTCGCGAGCGCGCACGCAACGTGCACCGGAGGCGCAGTCGCCATCAGTGTGGCAAAGCTGATCGGCGGCCGGGCAGTCCGCACCACACAACGTCGCAGCCCCGTTGAAGCAGCACTGCGCGCCACCGGGGTTGCCAACGCAATCCTCGGGACCATCGCAGGTCGCCTCGTCATCGCCATTGCCGCACGCAGCCGCGCGGCAAGAGTTGCTCGCGCCGAGCGGCGCCGTGCAACAACGACTCGGCGCAGGCCCGACGAGGGAGCACTCGAGCACCGGACTACCGCTGAAATTGTTGTCCTGGCAAGTCACGACCCCTGCGCAGCTATTGCCGGCCACGAGCCCGTCGGTGCCGCACAACTCGGCGCCTGCATCGTCCTCGCCGGCGTCGACATCGCTGCCGGCATCCTCGGGAACCTGCGCGTCGAGGCCCGCATCCCGATCGTCGCCCGCATCCCGATCGTTGCCCGCATCCGGTTCACCGGTCGACGCGTCGTCTTCGTCCACCGCTGCATCGCTCGGCGTGCTGGCATCGCTCGGCGTGCTGGCATCGCTCGGCGTGCTGGCATCGCTCGACGTGCTGGCATCGCTCGGCGTGGCCGCGTCGTCGGCGCTCCCCGGATCCTCGCCAGCGTCGACAGGCCCCGCATCCATGTCGGCCGAGCCGGAGTCCACGTTGCCCGCGCTCGCGCCGGCATCGTCGTTCAAGCCCCCATTGTTGGGGTTCCCGGCATCCATGCC
>CAYNOM010000174.1:5018-10467 GCA_964398415.1 uncultured Polyangiales bacterium
TCGCGCCGGCATCGTCGTTCAAGCCCCCATTGTTGGGGTTCCCGGCATCCATGCCGCCCTGGCTTTGGCCCCCGTTTTCGCCACCGCCGTTTTCGCCACCGCCGTTGTCGGCGCTGCCACCACCATTGTTCGCAGTGGCTGAGCCGCCGGAGGCGCCGAAGGGCTCTTTGCCATCGGAGCCGGAGTCACCGCCTGCGCAGGCGGCAAGAAAGCACAAAGAAAGCGCACCGACACCGGCGCGAACCATTCGCAAAGACATGCTCTACTCCAAGCCAAAAAGGAGTGCCGCGTCGGTTCGTTCCGACACGCAAGGGCATCCGCATAACGCAGAACCCTCACGCGGATCAAGCGTTGGCTCACGCGATTTG
The DNA here is from genome assembly GCA_964398415.1 of uncultured Polyangiales bacterium. Classification (GTDB taxonomy): domain Bacteria; phylum Myxococcota_A; class Polyangia; order Polyangiales; family DASUME01; genus DASUME01. Next base: position 5,387 of record CAYNOM010000174.1, read on the forward strand.
TCCGTGACCTGACCCACACATGGTGTTTGGGTCAGCTTGGAGTCACCACGAGAACTTGTGCATCAGCTTCAGCTCGTGGCGCACGAAAGGCTCGAGCTGCATCTGACGCACCGCGTGCGTGATGCATTGCACGCGCCCCGGCGCCAGCATGGGCGAGCGCACCTGCACGTCGCGCACGCGCCCGCTCGGTCCATCGAGGTAGATATCGACATCGACCCCCTGCGCAGGATTGAGCAAGCAGCGCCGCACCAAGGGCGCCACCTCGCGCACCTCGGCCCTGAGCTCCTCAGGATCGGGCAGCTCGCGCAGTGCCTCGGCGCGCGCAGCAGGTGGACTCGGCGCTGCGCCCCCCGTCGTCAGCTCACGCGGCATGGGTGGCGCGGATGCGGGCTGTGCTGCAACGCTCACGCGCTCCGTCATCTCGACAGGCCTCGCGATCACGGCAGGACGCCTCCCGGCGAAGTAACTCCACAGCGCAGCCGCAATCAGCCCCGCGGAGAACGCCACGAGCGCGACCGTGATCATCGAGCGCGGCCGCGGCATCCAACCCTCGGCGACGTCGACGGGCCTCGATGTTTGAGTGCCGAGTGAGATCTCGGTGGTGGATTCGGGCGAAGGGGTAGCGCGCATCAGCGAAGGCGCGCTCCGAAAGGCGTCACCCAGCGTGCGGGCACGCTCGGCCAATGCGGGCCCCGAGGGCGCGACTTCGGCAGAGTCGGCTGGGAGTCCGAGCCCCGCGCGAAAGGCTGCGTTTTCGGGCGTGCTCCAGGCCTGAGGGCGTTCGCTCGGCTTGAGGTCGGGCAGCGCCAGGCCCTGCTGTCGCATGTCGAGCGCCTGGGTGTCGGAGTTGGACGAGAGGAGATCCTCCGCTTGCTCGTGTGCGGGCTTAGCCAGCGCCAGATCGCTGAAACGGGTATCGACGATGGTGTCCTCGGGCGAGAGGAATGAGCGCACCGAGTCGAGACGCATGGTGTCACCGGCATGACCGCGCGCGCCGGCCACGGCGGTCACGAGAACCGCATCACGTCGCGCCGGGCGCCAATCCTTGAGCCCCTCGCGCCACACGGGGGTGGTCCACGCCACGCGCTCCTGCTCGAGCAGCCGGCCGAGCTCGGCCGCGCCGTAGGGGCCCTGCTCGCTGCCCGCGATCGACACGTACCAGGCCTCGTTGCCGTTGGGAGCAAAGGATCGCGGCTGCGACAGCGCCAGGGCGGACGAGCCGCTCAGCGACGGCAAACTGGGACGCGCTTCGCGTCGCACCACGATCGGAGACGAGCACTCTTTGCAGGTCACGCTGAAATCGCGCGTACCCACGAGGTGGTCCTCGATCGTGTAGACCGAGCTACATTTATCGCAAACCAGACGCATGCGTGCGAGCCCGTCCACGTTATGGCTGCCTGCCGGGAGCCGAGCAAGGGCGGAGTGTCCGGCGGCCATGGCCCTGTGGCGCAACGCAAACGTCAGCGAGAGCGCATTGTCGAGTCAGGTGCGCCGCAGAAGCTCGCGAGCAATGTGCTGCACCTGCATCTCGTCGGTGCCGCCGTAGATCTGCAAAATCTTGGCGTCGCGCGCGAGCTGCTCCACTTGGTACTCGGCCATGTAGCCATTGCCACCGAAGAGTTGCACGGCCTCCATCGCCGTCTCGACTGCCACGCGCGCCGAATAGAGCTTCATCGCGCTGGCCTCGGCGAGGGACAGGGGCTTTTGGGCCTGCGCCATCTCGATGTAGCGGAACACCAAATTCTGCACGTTGAGACGCGCGATCTCCATGTTGGCGAGCTTGAGTTGGATCAGCTGGTACTCGCCGATGGGCTTGCCCCAGCTCTTGCGCTCGTTCGCGTAACGAATGCAGAGGTCCATGCACTGCTCGATGATCCCGAGGGCCATGGCGGCCACGCCTGAGCGCTCCATCGTGAACGTGGCCTTGGCGCCGTCACGCGAAGCCTGTCGATCGACGTGGGCGCCCCCGAGCAAGCGATCGGGGCCCACGCGCACGTCGGAGAGGAAGAGCTCGCCGGTGGGCGACGAGTGCAATCCCATCTTGCGCATGGGCTTCGTCTGCTCGAGCCCCTGCATGCCGCGATCGAGCACGAAGGTGGCGATCTTGCGCTCCTCGGGAGGGTTGCCCTCGTCGAGCTTGCAGATGAACACGATGGTGTCGGCGTAGGGGCCATTGGTGATGAACGTCTTGTTGCCGTTCAGGATGTAGTCGTCGCCGTCCCTGCGCGCGGTGGCCTTCATGGAGCCGAACGCATCGGAGCCGCTGTCGGGCTCGGTGATGGCCCAGGCGCCGATCTTCTCCATCGTGAGCACCGGGAGGGCCCAGCGCTTCTTCTGCTCGAGGGTGCCCTTCGCCATGATGGCTTGGCCGGTGAGGCCCATGGAGACGCCCATGGCCGTGACCATGCCGGGGCAATAACGGCACAGCTCGATGATGGGAATCATGGACAGCGCCGCGGCCTCGGCTGCCATGGGGTTCTGCCCTGCCTTCTTCTCCTTCGAGGGAGGCTCCTCGCCGCGCGAGAGCGCCTCCTCGCGCTCGATGTTCTTCTTGAACTGCTCGCGCGCCATGGCGTCCATGCCGAAGGTCTTGATGAGCTTGCGGATGATGGCGTAGGGCGGCATGTCGCCATGTTCGAGCGCCTCGAGATTGGGCTTGATCTCGCGCTCCACGAACTGCCGGACCATGTCGCGCATCATGCGCTGGGTGTCGTTCCACTCGTACATCGCACGTCTCCCATTCGGGCGGCCCCACGCGAAGCTGCACGCCGCCACAGGTCCGTCCTACCACGGGAAGCTCGACAGATGGTGAATAACCTCCGACTCCGCGGGGGCGCAAAGAGCGCTAACGATAGCCGCGCTGCTGGTGGTAGAGGCGCGCGAGCAAGTGTTCGCTCTTCTGTGCCGCACGCCACAAAAAGCCGGGTGGCTCGCGCACGGCTGCGGCAGTGGCGCGGTCGAGCTCGTCGAGATCGAGCTCGGCGGTCAGCTCGCGTGAGCCGAGACCCGAGAGCAGGGCCGCACGCGCCGCCGCCCGGTCGGGCACGAGCACCGACGCCACGGCATCAGCGGAGATGCTGTCGCTGAGCTCGAGACCGGGGCTCAGACGAGCGAGCGCCCGATGCACCGGACGCGCCTGGCCGAGGGCAAAGCGCCCGAGCTCGTGCGCGATCAGAAACGACAAGCCCTCGGGCTTCGGGTCATCACACCAGCGTCGCAAGGTCGGCTCGTCGAGCCACAGAGACAGCTCGCGCCCACAGATCACGCTGCCAAGCCCCCTGGGCTCGTGGGCCACCACGTAGAGCTTGGGTGCGCGATTCAGACCCAGGCGCAGCGTGAACTGCTTCAAGCACGCGGACAGCTCCGGAAGCTGATTGGCACTGACGCAAAGGGCCGACATGCGGAGCCGCGAAAGCATGCGCCGCCGGCGAAAAGCCGAAACCGACAGGGCCCCGAGATACAGCACGAAAAACGCGCCGAGGCTCACGAGGCTCAGCGTGACGAACGACAGGAGCGCGAGAGCGCGCGCCTTACGCGCACCCGAGATGGCACACGCGCGCACGTCGACGGGGGGACCGTGCACGGCGAAGGTCGGCAGGCCGCGACGCCCAGATGGCGCGGCGATCTCGCCCGTCGCGCGCGAGCCGAAGGGCACCCCGCTCGAGCGCTCGCTGCTGAGGCGCTCCTTCGGGATCGGTGTGACCACGGAAGGCCGTCCGACACCGGCACCGGCGTGCGGTGTCGAGATCGCGCGCATCGTCGACGTCGGCTCAGCCGCCTCGATGGGTAGCTGGGGCGAAACGGCGCGCGCCTGGGCCGCGGGGGTGCGTTCGGCCGTGGAGCGTCTCGCGCCCTGGGCGTTGTCGGAAACGCGAGCGTTCGGCAAAGCCTCCACTCCGCGCATCGGCGCGGGCGCCGTGGGACGCGCCGCTGCGTGCACGCGTGACGCGCGCTCCGCGTAATCGGCCACGGGAGCCGCCTTGGGGGCCGAAACGCGCGACAGCGGGGGCAGCTCGAGGCTCCGCGCGCCCCCTTTGGCGACCGGCGCACGGGCGAAAGCCGGCGCGCCGCGCGGCGGGGCGGCAGGCGGCATGGCGGGCTGAGGGGGCGTCGACTCGTCCCCCTCCGCGATCGTGGGGCGCGCGCTCATCGAGGTGCGCGAGGGAGGGAAGATGTCCGCCTCGAGAGAGTCGTCCTCGGCGCTCGCCGGGGCACTGAAAGGCAGGGGCTCCTTCGCGACGAGCGCTTGGGGTGCTGCGTCGCGAGGGCCGGCGCGCCAACGCGACTCGGCCCGCTCGCGCGCGGCGTCGATCAGGCCTCGGGCTTCTGCCGCAGGAGCGTGCGCAGGGGCCTTGGCCGCGTGCCCGTTCGTGGCCAGCACCGAGGCCTCGGCCGCCGTTGCGTGTGACGCAGCGACGACGAGCTCGACTCGGCCGCCGATGCGCTCGAGCGCTGCCACCAGGCGTTGGGCACTCTCCAAGGGCAAGTCGCGCTTCACGACGTGCGGGAGCCGTGAAAGCAGGTGCTGGGCGGTTCGATCCCGCATGCGGAAGACGCGCACCAAGGCGTCGACCGGATCCTGCGTCCCCTCCTCGAACGCCAGCAGGCGTACGTCGAAAAGCATGGCCCCCGTGCGAGATCGTACCAGCGTCGAAGTCGCGACGTCTCCCGCCATACGCGCCGACGACCCGGCCTGTGGCGTGGCCCACCTTCCCCCGTGGGGTGACGCTACGGCGCGTCCCGGCGGCTGCTCGCAAGCCACGAGACATGCGTTGCCTGGTCTAGGGTGCGCGCTGCCTCACCGATGGGGGGCCGAAAGGTCTGCTGTCGCACGGGCGCGCAGGTCTCGCGGTGTGGTGTGTGAATACACGATTGATCCGCACCTCCTCTCGCCGGTATGGTCCGCATGAAATATTGCACCCCCTGGAGCTTTCCATGTCGAATCGTCGCTGGGTTCCCGTCCTACTCGCGGTCGTGTTCTCGGTTGCCTGTGCAGACGCCGCCGGCCCGTCCTCGGGCCTAACCGGCCCCGACGATGACGCCATCACCGGCGACAGCGGAGGAGACAACAGCGACGGTGG
>CAYNOM010000175.1:0-10423 GCA_964398415.1 uncultured Polyangiales bacterium
GCTCGGTGTCCGCGCGCAAGGGCGTCTTGCTCTGGTTCGGGCTCGCGGGCGCCTCGTTGCTGATCGGCGAGGGCACGATCACGCCTGCCATCTCGGTGCTCTCGGCTGTCGAGGGTCTCGAGCTCGCAGCGCCCGGCATCCAGCCCTTCGTGGTGCCCATCGCGCTCGTGGTCATCGTCGCACTCTTCACGTTTCAGAGGCGCGGCACGGGCAAGATCGGTGCGCTGTTCGGCCCCGCGGTGCTCGTCTGGTTCGTCAGCATCGCCGCTGTGGCCGCGCCGTGGATCATCGAGCAGCCCGAGGTGCTGATGGCGATCGATCCGCGCCACGGCATCGCGTTGCTGGGCGAGAGCGTGCACGGTTTTCTCGTGCTCGGCAGCGTCGTCTTGTGCATCACGGGCGGCGAAGCGCTCTACGCCGACCTCGGCCATTTCGGCCGGCGGCCCATTCGCCTCGCTTGGTACACGATCGTGTTGCCTTCGTTGCTCGTGAGCTACTTCGGCCAGGGCGCATACGTGCTCGCCCATCCGAATCGCCCCATCGGCAACACCTTCTTCGAGATCGTGCCGCAGCCTTTCCTGTATCCCATGGTGGGCATTGCCACGGTGGCGACGGTGGTCGCTTCGCAGGCGTTGATCTCGGGCGTTTACTCGCTCGCGCAGCAGGCCATCCAGCTCGGCTACCTCCCGCGCATGACGGTGATCCACACCTCGGGTGAGATGGAGGGCCGTATCTACCTGCCGCAAGTGAACGCGGCGCTCATGCTCTGCTGCATCGGCCTCGTGCTCGGCTTTCGCAGCTCCTCCGCCTTGGCGGCCGCCTACGGCATCGCGGTCACCGGTGCGATGACGGTGACGAGCGTCTTGTTCGTTGCGACCATCAAACGCCGCTGGGGCAAGCCCCGCGCTGTCGCGCTGGGTGCGCTGTTTCTCGTCGTCGACCTCGCGTTTCTGGGCGCGAATCTCACGAAGTTTGGCTCGGGCGGTTGGTTTCCCGTCGCGCTCGGTCTCGTGTTGCTCTCGGTGATGACGAGCTGGCACGCGGGCGCCGAAGCCGTGCGCAGGCACCACGGTACGCTCAACATGCCGCTCACAGAGTTCCTGAAAGAGCTCTCGCAAAAGCAGATCGCGCGCGTCCCCGGAACCGCTGTGTTTCTGGCGCGCGACGCCAAGGGCGCACCACCCACGCTCGTGCACTACGTCAAGCACAGCCACGCCTTGCACGAGCACGTGCTGCTACTCACGATTCAAACCGATCGCGTGCCGCGCATTCCGGAGGCCCATCGACTCGAGGTCGAGGATCTCGGCGACGGCTTCATTCGCGTCGCGGGACACTACGGTTTCATGGAGTCACCGAGCGTGGCGCGCCTGCTTCGCACCTGCGAGCAGCGCGGGCTACCGATCCCCGCCGACGACGCCACGGTGTTCGTCGGCCACAGCAGCGTGCAGCCCGTCGGCGACGCCAAGATGGCGAGATGGCGCAAGCACCTCTTCGCCTTCATGAATCGCAACGCCCAGCCCGCGGCGCTCTACTACGGCCTTCACCCGGAACAGGTCATCGAGATCGGCGTGCGCCTCGAGCTCTAGCGTCAACTTCACCACAGCCCCTGGCAGAGATGTCGCGCCTCGTCCGTTGGAGCCGCTACCCTCGACGCCACACATGGGCATACCCTGCAACTCAATCGCCTAGAACCATTCATGAATTACGCGAGCGTGAAGCCACGGCACGCCACCTGCATAGCTCGCCGTCGACTCATGACTCGTCTGCGCAAGATCGCCCCCTACGCGTTTGTCATGCTGTCGAGTGCCTGCTCGACCGCCGAAGAAGCACAGCTGAGTGCGGCCGCCGCTTTCGCGGCCGACGAGTGCTACACGAGCTTCGAGCCGATGCTGTCGCGGGCGGGCGAAGCGGGCCTTTCCACCCTGCACTACGCCTGCGAGGGCGCGGCCTGTAGCGGCCGCGAAGCCTTCGCGAGCCACACCACCCACTCCGTGTTCTTCGACGTCGCGAGCGGCGATGCAGCGAGCGTGATGATCAGCAGCGACACCCCCGAGGTGCTGCACGTGACCCAATGGGGCGCCCGCTTCGATCCCTGCGTCGGTCAGATGCGCGTGTTTGCGACGCTGGAAGCGTTCGCCGAAGGCAGCGTCGCGCTCGAGGTGCACGTGGATGGTGTGCGCGTCGACCGCGTCGAGGGCCATGTCGCCAAGGCGTTCGAGGTGCAACTCCGCGCATCGACCTTGGCCCAATTCGACTTCCGCGATGATGGCAAGGCCGTGCAGGCCGTCCTTGGCGAACCGCTGCTCGTCGCCCCCTCGGTACGAGACGCGCAGGGGAAGCTGCTCGTCGGTGTGCCGAGGCTGTCGTGGCACCTCGACGACGAGCGAGTCGCCTCGCTGCGCACCGAGCCAGACAGCGAGGACGAGCAGTACAGCCGCGACCTCGCCACCCCGCGCGCCGTGTTCATCGACGCGAAGGCGCCCGGCAAGACCGAGCTGCGCGTGGCGACCCGAGACGGGGCCGAAGGCACCCTCTCGATCGTCGTCATGCCCTAGAAGCGCGCGCTCCCGCACAAAATCGCGAAGCGGCCCCTCCCGCGACGGCTCGGCTGTTCTGGATGCCTTCGAAGCATTTTTCGGGCGCCGATGAAGCCAACGGCGGGATGCGAACATAAATGGACACACCGTGTCGCACATCGTGGTCGGGTGAACGGAACTAACCTGAGGAGTCGAGCCGATGCCCACTATCGAGCAGGGAACGTCCAGGTCGTGGGTAGACGCCCTATCTGCGCGTCGGGAAGTCATCTTTCGGACCGAGGCGCGCGCACGCGCCAAGCAGCGCACGCTACCGCCCCCGCCCCCGGGTTGGCAGCCACCGCGCGCTGGCGCGGCCGAGCCCCGCGCACGCTCGCTCCCGCCCCCGCCGCCCCTTCCGAGGATCGCGCAGCTCTCGAAGCCCAGACAGGTAGCCGGACTTCACCCGCTCCCGTCCCCTCCGCCCGAGACGAACCTGCACTACGACGTGGAGCCCTCGCGTTTGCTCTATGTGCAACCTCGCTGGTTTCCTACCTGGCTCACGTTGATCGCGGCGAGCTGCGTCGTCGTCGTGGGTGTGCTCGTCGTGCACCCCGCGGGGGACGGCCGCAGGGCGGTTGAGTACGCTCGTGGTGTCATCTCGGCCCTACCGCAAGATGCCAACACCGTGGCCCAGGCGATCTGGGCGCATCGACCGAGAGCCATCCTGCCAGACCTCCCGTCGGCGAACGAGGCGCAGGCCGTGGCCCCCAGCGTGCCCGGCACGGGCGACCGCGCGGCCGCGACGCCGATCGTCACACCGCTCCCCGTGGATCCGGGCCCGTCCGACACGAGCGATGGCGCGCCGATCGAAGGCAGTGAGAGCGCCGCCGCCGTCGAGCCGGCTCAGGACGCGGACGCCGACCCGGCCGTCGCGCTGAACGAGGGCGCTGCGGCAACGAATGAGCCCGCTGAAGAAGCGAACGAGCCGGCCCCGGCGCGACGTCGCGTGGTGCGCAAGCGACCCGCCCCGATCGGAGGGCTGCGCCTCAACGCAAAGCCCTGGGCCGAGGTCTACGTCGATGGCAAGCGCGTCGGAAACACGCCGCAAACGCACCTCGAGCTCACGGCCGGCCGCCACCGCATCACGCTGAAGAACGCGGAGTACGACCTGCGTAAGACGTTCTCGGTCGACATCGAGGCGGGCGTGACCAAGACGCGCATCGTGGACCTGCTGGCCGCGCCAGCCAGCTGATAGCCATCAGTCTTTGGGCAGGCCCAGGATGCGCTCGGCGATGATGTTCTTCTGGATGTTGGGCGTGCCGCCCCCGATCACCGTCTCCGGCCAGACCAGCGCTACGAACTGCCAGTAGCCGTCTTGCACGGCCTCGGGCGAGCCCTTCACGTAGACGCTCGCAAGGCTCTCGATCTCGAGCGCAAGCTCGCCGAACTCGACCTCGAGCGTGGCACGGTGCAGCTTGTTCACCGTGGTCTCGCTCGATCGCGGCTCACCGCGCCGCTGCTTCGTTAGATAGCGAAGACCGTTGCGGCGCATCGACTCGTTGTGGGTGTCGCAGCGCGCGATGCGACGGCGAATGTAGGGGTCCTCGGAGGCAGCACGGCCATGTCGCGGAGTCTCGCGCGCCAGCTCCTTCACCTTGTTGAGGCGCTGCACGAGTGAGTTGATCTCGCTGATGCCGCTGCGCTCGTTGGCGAGGGCGCTGAGGGTCACCTCCCAGCCCTTGCCCTCCTCACCCAGGCGCTGATCCACGGGCACGCGCACATCGTTGAAGAAGACCTCCGCAAACATCGCCGGACCGGCCATGGTCTTGATCGGGCGTACCTCGATGCCGGGCGACTTCATGTGCACGAGCAGGCACGTGATCCCGTCGTGCTTGCTTTGGGGGTTCGTCGACGTGCGCACGAGCAGGATCATCCACTCGGCGATGGCGCCCATGGTGGTCCAGATTTTCTGGCCGTTGACGAGGTAGACGTCACCCTCGCGCTCGCCCTTGCACTGGAGCGACGCGAGGTCGCTGCCGCAGCCGGGCTCCGAATAACCCGTGCACCACTGGTACTTGCTGTCGAGGATGTCGGGCAGAAAGCGCTTCTTCTGCTCCTCGGTGCCGTAGCGGATGATGCCGGGGCCCACCCACTGAAGGCCCATCATGCAGGTGCCGAGGGGCGGTGCATTGTGGCGCGTCATCTCCTCCTTGAGGATGACCTGCTGCATGATGCTGCCACCGCCGCCGCCGTACTCGCGCGGCCAGGAGAAGCCCACCCAGCGCTTCGCCCGCACCTTGTCGAGCCACGTCTTCATGAACTCGGGATCGCGCTTGTTCACACCGCGCGGCAGGTGCTCCTTCAAGAACGCCTGAATCTCGGCGCGAAACGCCTGCTCTTCGGCGGAGTAATCGAAATCCATCACAGACCTCCCAAACGAGCGATGCGTTCGTAATGGTAGTCGGCGTCCCCAAAGGCCGGACGCGTCCACTTGGCGCGCTTGAGGTAGAGCTGCGCGTCGTATTCGGCCGTGTAACCGATGGCTCCGTGCAGCTGAATGGTGTCGAGACCAATGCGTGCAAAGGCGTCGGCGACGTAGGCCTTGGCGCGTGACGCGCCGAGCGCGAGCTGCTCGGGACGATGATCGGCCGCCCAGGCCGCAAAGTAGGTGAGCGACTTGATCGACTCGATGTCCACGTACATCTCGGCGAGCGGGTGCTTCACGCCCTGGTACTTGCCGATGACGTTGTCGAACTGGACGCGCGTTTTCGCGTATTCGACCGTCATCTGATGCGCCGCTTCCGCAGCGCCGATGGCCTCGGCCGCGATCATCACGGCCGCACGGTCGTAGAGGTGCGACAGAAAAGGCGCGCCCTGGTGCACCTTGCCGAGGATCTGGTCCTTTGCGACGTGCACACTCTCGAAGCTGACGCTGCCCGTGCGCTTGGTGCGGTCCATGGTCTTGTGGCTCTCGCCCTTGACCCCACTCGCACCGCGCTCCACCAACGCCAAGGTGATGTCTTCGGCGCGATCACCGCTGCGAAACGCGACGACGAAGAGGTCGGCCGCACCCGCGTCACCGACGAAAGCCTTGTGACCGTCGAGCACGAAGCCCGTGTCCTTCGGCGTGCCGCGTAGCTTGATGCCCTCGGGGCCGAGATCACAGCTACGCTCGAGCGCACACAGCGTGCCCACCCAACCGTCCGCGAGCCGCGGCAGATAGCGCTTTTGCTGCGCCTCGTCGCCGTAGAGCGAAATCGCCGCGGCAGCGAGGCTCGTCGAGAGCAACGGCGAAGGCACGAGGCCCCGGCCCGTCTCTTCGAGCACCACCACGAGGTCGAGCAGCGACAGGCCCGCACCGCCGTGGGCCTCGGGCACCGTGAGCCCGGGTAACCCCATGTCGATCATGTCGCGCCACAGCTCGGGGCTGTGGTGTTCGAGCTCCATCAGCTCGCGCACCTTGCTCAGCGGACAGCGGCTCTGGACGAGCTTTCGTACCTCGCCTCGGAGCAGGTCTTGTTCTTCAGAGAAGCCGAAATCCATGGCTCACACCCGCTGAATGATGGTGGCCGTCGCCATGCCGCCGCCGATGCACATCGTGATCAGGGCGGTCTGCTTGTCCTGACGCTCGAGCTCGTCGAGCACGGTGCCGATCAACATGGCACCGGTCGCCCCGAGCGGATGGCCGAGGGCGATGGCGCCACCATTGACGTTGACGCGCTCGGGATCGATCGCGAGGTCTTTGATCACCTTGAGGGGCACCGTCGCGAAGGCCTCGTTGATCTCCCAGAGATCGATGTCCTTGGCGGTCATCTTGGCCTTCTCGAGGGCGCGCCTCGACGCCGGCGTGGGCGCGGTCAGCATGATCACTGGCTCGTCGCCGGCCGTGGCCATCGACACGATGCGCGCGCGGGGCTTGAGGCCGTGGGCCTTGACGTAGTCTTCGGAGGCCACGAGCACCGCCGCCGCTCCATCGACGATGCCCGAGCTGTTGCCAGCGGTGTGCACGTGCGTGATCGCTTTGACGTCGGGGTACGTCTTGAGCGCCTTCTCGACGAAGCTCAGCGTGTCGCCCTTCTGCACGTAGCTGCCGATCTTCTCGAACGACGCCTCGAGCTGGCCGAGGCTCTCGAGCGTCGTCTGCGGGCGCGGGAGCTCGTCCTTGTCGAGCAGCACCTTGCCCTCGGCATCGACCACCGGGAAGAGGCTCTTGGCGAAGCGGCCCTGCTCCATCGCGCGCGCTGCATTCTGTTGCGAGCGAAGCGCAAACGCGTCGACGATCTGGCGCGTGAAGCCTTCGCGCGAGGCCACGAGATCGGCGCTGATGCCCTGGGGCACAAGTGGGTACAGCTCGCGCAGGTGTCGGTTGTGGCCATCGAGACCGGCCTTGTCGGAGCCCATGGGATTGCGCGACATGCTCTCGACGCCGCCGCCGATCACGAGGTCCTGGGCACCGCTCGAAACGCCCATGGCCGCGAACATCACCGATTGCTGGCCCGAGCCGCAAAACCGATTGAGCGACACACCCGTGGTGCTGTGCGGATAGCCAGCCGCGAGCACCGCCATGCGCGCGATGCAGCCCCCCTGCTCGCCCGCCTGCGACACGGTGCCCACCACCACATCGTCGACGTCTCGCTTCTCGATCTGCGTGCGATCGGCGAGCTTGTTGATGGTCTGCGCGAACAGCTCCTGCGGGTGCACCGAGGAAAGCGCGCCCTTGTCCATCTTGCCGCGACCGCGCGGCGTCCTGACTGCGTCGATGATGTAGGCGTTACCCATGCTGCATTCTCCGAAGTAAACGGTGTTTATCTATGTCGCGAAGCGCGCCCGCGGTCCAGCGGAACATTTCTCGCTTCACTTTCGGGGCAGAAGTCGAGCCGCATGCTGGACGCTTTGGGCAAGAAGCTGGCCTTGCTTCGACCAAATTCGGCAGCTCTCGTCCAGATATCCCTCGCTGAGCGCGGCCGTGCGCAGCTCGACCAGCACGAAGTCGTGCGGATCGGAGTCAGAAAGCGGAAAGCTCGCGCGGAAGTGGATGGTGAGGTCGACCGTGGGGCAGGCACCGGCCTTGCGCTTGTCGTCGAGCGTCGGAAACAGGGCTGGCCACCAGGCGTCGCAGAGCACGGTGAGGCCGAGGGCGTCGAGCTCACGCGCCGCCTCGAAGCGGCTGTAGCCTCCGATCAGAGCCTCGCTCGCACCGCTGAAAGGTGCACCGCCAAAACACGGGTGATGCTCGAAGCGGTGATCGATCTCGACCTTCGACGGAGGCAGGCGCGGACACATGCCGACGGGCGGCGCCTCAGGCATGCCTTGCTGCTGGAAGGACTCGCCCTCGAACGCTGCGCCGAAGGCCGCGACCGCGAACGTGGTCGGCGCGCCGTCTTGGACGATGCGCGCGCTCAGGCTCGTGAGCTTGCCGCCGCTGCGCAAGAGCTCGGTGTGCACCTCCGCAGGCCCTTGCATCGGGCCCTTCAGAAAATGCACGGTCAACGAGCGCGGGTGCCGAGTGGGGTCTCCCACGCGCTCCGTCATCGCGCGCAGAAGCACCGCCGCAAGGTAGCCGCCGTGCGCGGCCGTATAGCCCCAGTAGCGCGGGCTGAGCTCGGCTGCGAACCTGTCGGCCGATAGGCGTACGACGTTCGTCGCTTCGTCGAGGGGATGCATCGCCACGCAGTGTAATCACATCGATGCAGCTCGCGTGCAGCGCAATGCGCACTGCGCCGCGACCGCGCGCTTTCCAGCAACTCCACAAAACTGCAGCGCGACGCATCGACACGGCGATCGAGCACACCCTTTCGGCTCATAAGCGCGCAACACCCCTGCGACGCATGCTCGTGCGGGTGCGCACGCCGAGATCATTTCGTCAAGGCATCGTCACCCTTACCGCTTGATTTCGGGTCTCATCCAGGGGTCTTCTACGCGCCATGCTTGGACTGCGTCATTCATCCTTAAACGCGCTGCTCACAGCGCTCCTGCTCGCGATCCCTCTGTCCAGCTGCTCTGACAGCGGCGGGGCTGGGCTGGACACGATCGACAGCAGCGTGTCGACTGGCACCTCCGATGCGGGCATTGCGCTGGACGGGGCGGTGGTCCGTGATGCGGGCATGGACGCGGGTGGTGGCGAACCAGACGCGACCATCGACCCATGCCGGGGTCGACCCGTCGACCGCTGCGGCGTGTGTGATGGCGACGGCACGAGCTGCCTCGACTGTGAAGGCACGCCCTTTGGCGAGAAAGAGGTCGACGCCTGCGGCGTGTGCGGGGGCGACGGGTTGGGCTGCCACGGCTGCGACGGCGTGCCGAACAGCAACAAGATGCTCGACGCCTGCGGCGTGTGCGATGGGGATGGCTCCTCCTGCGCGGGCTGCGACCGTGTCTCGAACAGCGGCAAGGTCGTCGACGCATGCGGCGTGTGCGACGGCGATGGCTCGTCCTGCGCGGGCTGCGATGGCGTGCCGAACAGCGGCAAAATCGTCGACGAATGCGGCGTATGCGACGGGACCGGCATCGCCCAGGGCGCCTGCGATTGCGCGGGGACGCTGCCCGCCACCTGGTACGGAGATGCCGATGAAGACGGCCTGGGCGACCCTGCCGTGACCGAGGCCGCTTGCACCGAGCCCGAAGGCTACGTCGACAACGACGACGACGCCGATCCGGTCTGTGGCGTAGTCGGGCGCGACGTGTGCGGCGTCTGCGGAGGCAGCGGCATCCCTGCGGGCGACTGTGATTGCGAAGGCGCAAAGCCGCGCACGTTCTACGGGGATGCTGACGAAGATGGCCTCGGCGACCCGAGCGTCACCGAGAGCGCGTGCGCGCCGTCGACGGGCTATGTCGGCAATGACGACGACACGGATCCGAGCTGTGGTGAAGCGCGCGATCGCTGCGGCGAGTGCGGCGGTGATGGCTCGACCTGTCACCCGCTCACCGGTCGCTACGCGGTGCGCACCGTGCTGTACGCGCGCCAAAAGGCGGATGTGCTCGGCAGCCAGCTCGATCTCGTGAGCAAGGGCGTGTTGATGTCGGTCGCCGACATCGACGAGACGGGCCTCGTCAATGAGCACTACTGTTTCATCGAGATCGTGAACGACCAGGGCATCTTCAGCTGGACCCTGCCCGAGTCGACCGAGAACATCCCCGACAGTCGCGTGCAGCTCGTCGACGAAGGCGGCGCTTACTTGCGCGCGCTCGAGGGCGACTTGTCGTACGTGAGCTGGTCGCCCGACAACGTGCCCGCCGACTGCGCGGCAGGCCAGACCCACAGCTCGGGCTGCCTGTGCCCCGAGAACGACCAGCTCCCCACGGACGAGACCGACTGTCGCGTGCTCGATCTCGACGACGACGGAGTGCCCGGCGGCGCCATGTACGTGGGCGTGGCACGTCCCGTCGATCCCGCGACCGACACCGGGCTCGTGAAGCTCAACATCGCCGGCACGAAGGGCGTCGCTTGGCGCCTCGACCCGATGTCGGGCGACACCATCGTAGGCAGCATCGAGGGTGGCATCGAGCAGAGCGAGCTGAGCCGCGAAGGTGATCCAGAGCTGCTCGCGGCCTTCGGCGCCATTCGCAACTCGGTATGCCCAGGCGAGTACGGCCACGTGCAGCTCGTGCTCGATGACGACATCGACTGCGACACCCTGATGGCCGGACGTGCGGTGGATGTCGACAGCCACGGCATCTTCGACACCTCCCTCGACGGAGACACACCTGAGCTCGAGGTATGCCCCGATCCAGACGCCTGCCGCGGCGACGTGGACGCCTGCGGCGTGTGCAATGGGCCGGGCATTGCTCCGGGCGAGTGCGACTGCGAGGGCACCCTGCCGAGTCGCTACTACGGAGACTCCGATGGTGATGGCCTCGGCGATCCCAACGTGACCGAGCAAGCGTGCACGCAGCCGGTCGGCTACGTC
>CAYNOM010000176.1:0-10377 GCA_964398415.1 uncultured Polyangiales bacterium
GATGATCTCGTTCATGATCTCGCGCGTGCCTCCGCCGATCGGGTACAGGCGGGCGTCGCGATTCAGGCGCTCCACGAGGGTCTCGCGCATGTAGCCGTAGCCCCCGTGGATCTGGGTGGCCTCGTAGGCGACGTAGGTCAGCATGTCGCTGCTCGTGTTCTTGGCCATGGCGGCGAGGCCCGGATCGTTTTCACCGCGCACCATACGCGTGATCGTCTCGCCCGTGATCGCGCGCGCTGCGGCGAGGCGCGACGCCATGTCGGCGAGCTTGTGGCGGATCACCTGAAAGCCCGTGAGCTTCTTGTCGAAGGCCGTGCGCTCTTTGGCATAGCGGACGGACTCGTCGTAGCAGAGCTGGGCGATGGCGACGCACTGCGCGGCGAGCATCACGCGCTCGGCCATGAAGTTGAGCATGATGGCGGAGAACCCCATGTTCTCGGCGCCGATGCGGTTTGCTTGGGGCACGCGGCAGTCTTGAAAAGACAGCTCGGCGGTGTCGCTGGCGCGCCAGCCCGTCTTTTTCAGCTTCTTCGAGACCTCGAAGCCTGCGCTCGTGCGTTCGATGACGAGCATCGAGATGCCCGTGTGCTTCGGGCCGCCGGTGCGCACCGCCGTGGTGACGAAGTCGGCGCGGGTCCCCGAGGTGATGAAGGTCTTTGCGCCGTCGACGAGGTAGTCTTCGCCGTCTCTTCTCGCCTTCGTGCTCAAGCCGGCCACGTCGCTGCCGCCGCCGGGCTCGGTGATCGCGAGCGCGGCGATGGCCTTGCCTTCGAGCACTGGCCTCACGAAGCGTTGCTTCTGCTCTTCGGTGCCGAGCTTGAGGATCGGGGGCAGGGCGATGGCGTGGCTGCCGAGCCCCACCGCTGCGCCTACGGAGTGTCCCGCCAGGATCAGCTCCTCAGAGGCGACCATCAGGTGCGAGAAGTCGCCGCCCGTACCCCCGTAGGTCTCTGGATAGCCGATGCCGGTGATGCCGGCCTGGGCGGCGGTCGCGTAGAGCTCGCGGGGAAACTCCTCCGCCTCGTCCCAGGCGTAGGCGTTCGGCGCGATGTGGTCGCGGGCGAAGCGTCGCACCTGTTCGCGCAGGGCGCGATGCTCGTCGTTCTCGAACAGATAGCGGCGTTGCATGGCGCGAGCATACCGCGGCGTCGCGCCGCCGGGCCACACCCCGAGCGGCTCACCCGATTGACTCAGCGGCGACGACGCTTCTGCTGCTTGCGCTCGTCCTTGGTTCGACGCTCGCGCCGCCTGTCTTTCTTGCGCTCTTCTTGCTTCTCGCTCTGCTGCTTACGCGATGAGGCGGGCCGCGAGGTCCGGCTCTCGGCGCGCGCGGGCTCGGTCTGCTTGCGCTCGCGTTCGCGGCGCTTCAGTCGCGCGTAGCCACCTTCGTGAACTGGGTCGAGCGAACGTCCGCTCGGTGACAGCTCATCGGGATGCACGTAGATGACGGGCGCCGCCAAGATGGCGCGCTCGGCCACGTTGACGCTCTCGAGTCGGACGGTCAGACGATCGCCGAGGCCGTAACTCGCACCGGAGCGGCGTCCCACGAGGCGTAAACCATGGGTGTCGAGCTCGTAGAAGTCGTTGCCGAGGGCGCTCACGTGGCACAAGGCCTCGACGAAGGGCTCGTCGAACGCGCAGTAGATGCCGTGGGGCGCAACGCCCGAAACGGTGGCCTCGAACTCCTCGCCGATGCGGTCTTTCACCAGGATGCAGCGATAGACGTCGATCACTTCGCGTTCGACGAGCATGGCGCGGCGCTCGAGCTTGCTCGCCGCGCTCGCCTGCTCAGACAGCTTGCGCTCGAGGCCCACGCTGTCGATGGGCTCACCACGCGCAAGCTTTCGCACCACGCGATGCACCGCGAGGTCGGGATAGCGGCGGATGGGCGAGGTGAAGTGAAGGTAGTGCTTCGCTGCGAGACCGAAGTGTCCGATGTTGACGGTGTCGTAGGAGGCCTGCTGCATGGCGCGCAAGAGCAGGTACGAAAGCGAGCTCTTGTGCGGCGAGTCGTCGAGCTTCTGCAGGAACGTGGCCAGCTCCCGTGGGCTTGTGACGTCCTCGGGATCGAGCGCGTAACCGAGCGCCTGCGCAAGCCCTGCGAATTGCTCGAGGCGGCCCTGATCGGGAAGGCCGTGTACGCGATAGATGCCGGGGACCTTGCGTGCGGCGAGATCGGCCGCGACCGTCTCGTTGGCGAGCAGCATCATCTCCTCGACGAGCTGATACGCCTTGCGAATGCCGGGATCCTTGCGCGAACGCTTGATGCTGCTCGGCTCGCCCGTGTCCTGTTCGAGCTCGACCGAGGGCTCGGGCAGATCGAAGTCGAGAGAGCCGCGCTTCATACGACGGCTGCGCAAGATCATGGCGCACTCGTAGAGCACCTCGAGCATCGGCAGAAGCTGCACCGCGGCGCGCTCGTTGCGACCTTGCTGCGTCAGGCCGAGGGCCTGTGCGACGCCCTCGTAGGTGAGCGACGCTTTGCAGCGCATCAGGCCTTCGACGTAGCGAAAGGAGCGCACGGTGCCATTGGCAGCGAGCTCCATGTCGATGGCGAGCGTGAGCCTGTCTTTGTGGGCCACGAGCGATGCGAGCTCGGTAGACAGCTCTGGCGGAAGCATCGGGATGGCTCGATCCGGCAAGTAGATCGAGGTCGAGCGCGCCCTGGCCTCGGTATCGACGGCCCCGCCCTCACACACGTAGTGGGAGACGTCGGCGATGGCGACGACCACCCGGTAGCCGCCCGCCTCGCTGCGCGCGATGTAGATAGCATCGTCGTGGTCGCGCGCGGTTTTCGGATCGATGGTGACGAGATCGAGATGCCTCAGATCGATGCGGCCCTTGCGCTCCTTGGGCGACACGCGCCCACCGAAGGCGCGCGCTTCCTCGAGCGCTGCTTCGGGAAACTCTTCGAGGATGCCTTCGCGCAACTTGATCTTGGCAACCTCGACCTCGGCGCTGCCCTCGATGCCGAGGACCCGCACGATGCGCGCTTCGGGGGAGGATCCATCTTCTGGATATGCAACGATCTCGCCGACCACCTCGAGGCCAGGTACGGCGTCTCCCGGCACCTTGCCGACCACGTGCACGACCCGCGGCAGGCGTGCGTCGTTGGGGACGATGAGGAGCTCGCCGCGCGCGCCCTGCTGCATCAGGCCCGCCACGTAGCGCAGATTTCTGCCGAGCACGGCGACCACCGTGCCCTCGAACCCGCGCTCACCGCGCCGCGTGGCCACGGCGACGCGATCGCCGTGCAGGGCCCCGAGCAGCTCGCCGGGGGCGACGAAGATGTCTTCTGCGCCGTCCTCCGGCGCGACGAAACCGTGGCCGCGCGCGTGAATGCGCAGGATGCCGACGCGTGCGGTGGGGGCAACGCGTCGCGAGTCGCTGCTTCTGAGGCTCGGTTTGGGCCGGGCCTCGACGCGCAGGGCCTTGAAACGCAGGCCCGGCAGCTGTTGCACGAGGCCCTCTTCCTCCAAGGTTTCGAGTGCGACGCGCACGGCATCACGTTGACTCGCGTCTGCGCCGAGGCGGGCGCAAACCTCCATCACGTGCAGGGCGCGCCCCTTGTGCGAGCGCAGCACCTCGAGGGCCTCTTCGAGGCCGATCTGGTCTTCTAACGGAAACTTTTTCATGAAACTCAGCGCAACGCGTACAGCGAGCCATCGTCGGCGCCGACGAGCAGGGTGCCCTTTTCGTCGATGACGGGGCTCGAGTCGACGTCGCGTCCCAGGTTGTGTCGGAACAGGAGCGCGCCGTCGGCACTCAGGCCGTAGACGAAGTCGTCCTGTGATCCGAAGTAGATGCGTCCTGCCTTGTCGATTCGCGGCGAGGAACGGATTCGGCCGGCGGTCTCGAAGCGCCACTTGACGCTGCCATCCCGCGCGAGCGCGTAGAGCGCACGATCGTAGGAGCCGATGATGATGGTTCCATCGTTGGCGATCGCCGCTGTGCCGCGGACGTCGTCGCCAGTCTCGAACCGAAACAAGAGCTGGCCGGCTGGGTCGAAGCTGAGCACGTGGCCCGCGTCGGTACCGATCACGATGCGGCCATCGTCGGTGATCGCGGCGCCGCCGTCGATGTTGGCTCCCGCGTCGAACGTCCAGGCCACAGCGCCGTCACGCGTGAGCGCCACGACCTTGCCTTGCGGGGTGCCGAACACGATGAGTCCTGTGGGATGCACGGCCGGGGCGCTCCGCACGTGCGCGCCCACCGGGTAGTGCCAGCGCAGGTTGCCGGCGAGGTCGAGGGCGTACACACCGTCCGCGGGCACGTACAAACGCTCGCCATCGAGCACGGGGCTTGCGTCGATGGCGTCGCCCAAGGAGCGCTGCCAACGCACCTGGCCCTTGGGCGTGAGCGCGACCACGTTGCCGTCGAGCGAGCCGGCGATCACGTCGCCGTTCGGCGTGACGAGCGCGCTCGCGTAGAACTTGCCCGTGCCGATGTAGCGCCAGCGCAGCTTGCCATCGGGTGAGATGGCGGTGAGGGTCTGATCCAAAGAGCCGATGATCACGCTGCCGTCGCTGCCGATGACCGGCGAGGCGTAGATGCGCGAGCCCGTGCGGTGTGCCCAGATCTCTTGCACGGCGCGGCTCGGCCCGAGGTGCGGCAGCCGCCCCGTGTGGCGGGCGTCGCCCATGAACATGGCCGTGCCGCCCAGGGAAATCTCGGTGCTCGGTACCGTGCCTACAGGAGGGGGCGCGACGGCGTCTACCGAGGCGTCCACCGCGCTCGCGCCCTGCGCCTGGGCTTCGAGCTCGCGGCGCGCTTCTTCGATGAAGCGGCAGCGGCCCTCGTGGCAGATGCGGTCGCTGTGGCACTCGCGATCGGACATGCACGGCCCTGCCGCCGAGGGAGGGGTGCAGGCGCTAAAGATGCCCGCGATGCAAGCGATCCGAAGGGCGTAGGCTGAAAACGTGGGCACGTTGCGGCGCAGTCTAGCATTTCACCGGGACGCGTCGTCTCAGGGCTGAGCGGAGGGCGCGCTCGGCTTCGTGAGCAGGTACACGCGACCCCCGGCGCTCAGGGCGACGCGGCGCCCCGAAGGGCTGATGGCTGCGTCGCCGAGGCGCCCGCTGAGCTCGGCGTAGCCCTGGGGACGCCACAGCTCGGGTGCTTCACCCGTGACGCCGAACACGAGCACCCCGAACGGCGTGGGCAGGACGTAGCGGGAGGCGTCGCTGGTCGCGCGGCCCAGGGGCAGCGGGGCCGGGCGCGGCATGCCGAAAGGAAGCGCTCGCGGCTCGCCTGCGGCCTTCCCATCGATGGCCAGCGGAATGAGCCGCACCTCGCCGCCGCGCGCCATCAGCACGCCCTGGGGTGCCCAACCGAGCACCCGGTAGACCTCGCCATCGGCCACGCCGCGATTCGGTCGTTCCTTGCAGCCGGGCTCAGGGGCGAACCCGAGCACACTGGGCCGCGCGAGCACGACACCCGCGAGGTAGGGCGTGCCGACCTCCGGGGCGCGCTCGATGCGCAAACTCAGGCCGTCACAGCGACGCTCGATGCCGGTCACTGCCAGGGCACCCGAGGGATCGCGCACCAGGTTGTCGGCGGAGGGGGCCGCGCTCTCCGTGGCTCGCTCGACGTCGTACAGCACGCCCCCGCCCTCGCGCGCGATGTACAGCAACGACTCGGTGACGAAGCGCGCCGGTGGCAGGCTTACGGGCGGGGTCGTGGCCATGTGGACGGCCGGACCTGGCGTGAGCACGACGTTCGCCGTGGGTGCAAGCTTGGCGAGCGTCTTGTCGGCGGCCTTGCGCGCACGTTCGTCGTCGGGCGTGAGCGCGAAGTACGCATCGAGCGCGCGCTTCAAGTCGCCCCGCGCGGCGTTCGCGGCGATCCACGTGCCCTGGGCCCGAGATAGGCTCTTGCTCGCGCCGCAGGTCAGGCCGGGCACGCCTGAGAACATCACCAGAGCGCGCTGAGATTCGCGACACACGGCGCTGTGCAGGGCGATCACGGCGGCGGCGGTTCCGGCCGCGACCTCGGGCTGTTTTGCCAAGGCGTTCTGGGCCGCCTGTGCCAAAGCAGCGAACGTGGCCTCCGGCTCGCGCACGTCGCGCGCGATGCCCATGGGGCGATCGAGCCACGGCAGACGCAGCGTCGCGGTGCTGCTGAGCTCGGTGGCGGTGAGCGCGAGATCGACCGCGACGTCGTCGTGACCGTCGGCATCGACGTCCTCGCTCGAGATCGTGAGCGTGACGCGCCGTGCATCGTCGAGGGCCGGTGTCATGACAGCCAAGCGCTCGAGCAGGCGTGGCGCACGCTCCAGCGTGAACAGGGCATAGCTCTTGGTGGCCCCAGTATCGTCGCCGCAGCTCGCATCGAGCACCGAGAGCCCCTTGCTGGGCGAGAGTGTGCTGAGCGTGGCGCTCGTCAGCGTACAGCCCACGCCGAGCTCGAGAGCCGGACCTGGCACGGGGCCCGAGAAGTCGGCCTCCTCACGTAGAGCGACAGACAGCGAAACCAGAGGCGCGCGGTCCGCTTGGGTTTCGGATGCGTGTAGCGCGATCACATCGCGATCCGAGTCGGCGTCCAGATCGACGAGCAGCACGGCATGAACGCCCTCGAGCGCAAGCACAGCCCCCTCGAGCTCGGGTCTGGCTCGGGGCGGGGAAAAGCTGAAAGTTCCCGCTTCGGTGGGCAGCGTCGGGGCGCTCGCCGCGTCCTTCGGCGCGTCCTTCGGCAGGGCGTCGAGCTTGAACGGCACGCGGGGCGCTTCGTCTTCGCCGCACTGAGTGCAGGCTGCGCTCGCGCTCAGCGTGGCCACGAGGGCTAGACAGCGAAGGAAGCGTTGCGCGTTGGAGATCACGGCCACGTCGGCCAGCCTAGCAAAAGGAGGATCCTGGTCACGGTCACGGCGTGAGCAGGTCGTGGCTACGAGCCATGCACGACCGGTGGTAGGATGCGGGGCCATGGCCGAGTTGATCACGCTCACCACGGACTTCGGGACCCAGGACTCGTACGTTGCAGAGATGAAAGGCGTGCTGCTCTCGGAGGGGCCGGCCAGCTTGCGCATCGTCGACCTCAGCCACGAGCTACCGCCCTTCGACGTTGCCAACACGGCCCACTTCGTGCGCGCCACCCTGCCTCGTTTTCCGACCGGCACGGTGCACGTGGTGGTCGTCGACCCAGGCGTCGGTAGCTCGCGTCGACCCCTCGCCGCGGAGGTGGGTGGCCAGCTCGTCGTAGGCCCCGACAACGGCGTGTTCGCCTACGTGTTCGATCGCAACACGATCGTGCATGCCATCGATGTCGAGCGACTCGCGCGTCCCATCTCGGCCACGTTCCACGGCCGCGACGTGTTTGCACCCGTGGCCGCGCGCCTTTCGCGCGGGGTGCCGCTCGAGCACGTCGGACCGCGCATCGACAGCTACCAGCACTTGCCGTTTCCGATGGTCGAGATCCAAGCATCGACGCTGACTGGACGCATCATCCGTATCGATCGCTACGGCAACCTCATCACCAACATCCCGCGCAGTACGTTGGTGGGCTTCCTTGCAGGCGCGCCTCCAGGCAGCGTCGACGTGCAGGTGGCGGAGCGGGTGGTGCGAGGTGTGGTCGACCACTACGCAGAAGCCAAGCCCGGCGAGTTGCTCGCGGTCATCGGATCGGCGGACTTGCTCGAAGTGGCGGTGCGAGAAGGCAACGCAGCGCACAAGCTTGGCGCTCAAATCGGAGCCAGTGTGCGCTTGTCGTTACGCGCGCTCCCCTGAAGCACACACGGTGCGGAGTCGTAGGAAGGCGTGCGCAGCGAGTGTCCGGTGCACGAAAAACCCCCACTAATCGCCGGAAAATTGCACTATTTGGGGAGCGCTACGCCGTTGATCTCTGGGGCCTTCGAGGCGATAACTGCAATTGCACTTGCTACCTCCCCTGATGAAAACCTCTACCCACGGATATGTCTGGAAGCGCAGCGCGGAGGCGGTCGTTCTCGCCACCTGCGTCATCTTGCTATCGGTCGGCTTCGCGCCGCACGGGCGCGCCCAGATGGGGCTTCGCGCCATCCCTTCGTTTCATCGCGTGCCGCTGCTCGAGTCGCCCGATCGCGTGCGCATCACGCCGAGCGTCGGGTACGGCCTCATCGAATCGGTCTACGACGCTTCTGATCGGCACCAACGCGTGTTCGGCGCGGCGGCGGCGTCGGTGTCGACCCGCATGGGGCTGTCGGCCGAGCTCAGGCTCGATGCGCGCTACGACACGCACGTCGATGACAGCGGCACGGATAGCGGCGGAGTGCTCGATCCGCGGGGCACGCTCAGGTACATGCGCGCGCTCTCCGAGCGTGTGTCGGGGGCGCTGCAGATGACGTTGTGGGTACCGGGCGAAGATGCGCCGAGGCCTGCCTTTGACGCCACGACGCTCGACCTCGTGGCGGCCGTCGGCGTCGTGCCTTCGGAGACACTGCGCGCGACGCTGTCGGCCGGCTATCGCCATGATCGAAGTGCCCGCTCGGTGAGCGGGCCCGAACGCTTGAGACAGTCCGATTGGGTAGCCCTCGGCCTCAGCGACAGCGACGCGTTGCTTTGGGGGCTCGGCCTCGGCCAGGAGTGGGAGCGCGCGTCGTGGTTCGCCGAGGTGACGTGGGACATGCTGATTGGCTCGTCAGCGCCCAGTCTCGGGAGCTCTCCTGCGCGCCTTTCGGTCGGTGGCAGTCAAGCTCTGTCCGAATCGGGAAAGACGCGGGCGACCCTGGTCGGACAGCTCCTCGTCAGTGGCCGCGCGCCCGTCGATGTGGCGGGTACCCTCTCGCCCTTCGAGCCCCGCGTCGCGCTCATGGTCGGGCTGAGCCAAGATATCACCTGGGGCGCTGAGCCCGTCGCGGTCGTGGAGCCCGAGCCGAAGCCCGTGCCCGCGCCCGTGGTCGTAGAGCCCGAGCCCGTCGAAGTAACCCCGCCTGCGCCGCGGCTGCCAGCAGGTGTCTTGCGTGTGATGGTGCGTGACGGAGTGCGCGGCGAATCGATCACCGCACGCGTGCGCGTGACGACGCCCACCGCGAACGACCCGGCCGTGGGCGATGCCTCCACTGAGGACGGCGTGCTCGAGTTGGAGCTCGCGCCCGGCAGCTACGAGGTGGAGATCGGCGCGGATGGCTTTCTTACCCAGCGCCGCCGAATTTCCATCGACGAAGAGGGGGTCACCGTCATCAACATCGACTTGCGACCCCGGAGGAATCCATGAGAAACGACGTTTTCTCCTCGCGCTACCTGCGGATCGCGCTCGGCTTCGTGCTGCTGTCGTGTGTGTCCGTGGTGGTCGTGCTCCTTGCGGGCGGGGCTTCGCCCGTGGCGACCGTCGCAAGCGCCAACGGCAAGGTGTCCCGCGACTTCCGCGGTGCCGAGGGCAACTGGCGGAGCGCGGCCCTCGGTGAGGCGCTGTACATCGGGGACGCCGTTCGCACCGACACCGAGGCGTTTGCCGTGCTCTCCCTCGAAAATGGCGCGACCATGGCGCTCGAGCCGAAGACCGTCGTGCGCTTCCTCGAGCAGGCGCCCGACCGCGGCAGCCTGCGCGTCGAATCGGGCCTCGCGGCGATGCAGACAGGTGAGCGCGGTTTGCAGATCGAGACTGCGTTCGGTCTCTTCGAGCTTGCCGCGGGCACGGCGGTGCGCGTCGAGCAGCGGGGGGGTGTGGCGCACCTGCGCGTCGACATGGGCCGCGCGTCCTTCGTCGACCCGATGTCGGTGCCCCATGCGATCTTGCCCGGCGACGAGATCTTTCTGAAGCGCGACGAGCCGCCGCGCTTCTTGCGCCGCGACGCGCCGACAAAGCCTGGCGATGAGCTCGAGGGCGAAACTCCGCTGCTCGCTTCCACGCGAATCGTCGATGTGGAGCTCCGGGCTGAGCGCGCTGAGCGCGCCGAGCGTGCCCCCGCAGCTCAGAGCGTCGATCTGCCGCCGGGCCCAGCGCGGGCTGACGTCACGCTGCGGGCAGGCGAGCTCGCGACGGTGCACGAACCGGGTCGCGCCACCAACGTGCGGGTGAGCTTTCAGCACTTGTGCGGTGAGCGCTCGGCTATCGTGGATGTGGCGGGGCTTCGCGGACAGTACCAGCCTCGCGTGGCGGGCGCCGGTGCGGCCGTGTTTCGCGCAGGGGTCGGCATGACCCGCTACCGCGTGCGCTGCGCCGACCAGGAAGGCGCGGTGGCGAAGGTCGTGGCGAGTGGTCGTGTTCGCGTGGTGCGCGACGCGGCGGTGCGGCGTGTGCCGCTCAAGCCCCCGACCAACGTCATCGATCTAGACGGTCGCCGATACACCGTGATGTACCAGAATCGCCTTCCGTCGGTCGTGGTGCGCGCACCCGGCAAGGGCGCGGGCCGCATGGTCATCAAGAGCGGCTCTCGCTTGCGCACGCTCGAGGCTGTTGGGGGAG
>CAYNOM010000177.1:0-10376 GCA_964398415.1 uncultured Polyangiales bacterium
GAAGCGGTGCCGGGCGTGTTCTTCGGGCAAGAGTCGCCCAACGTGCTGCTCGTGGCCGAGCGTCGCGCCAATGGCGACGGGACGGGCAAGTATCCTGCGCTGTCCGAGTGAAGCTCAGCTCAGCTCTCAGAATGGCTTACGTTCGCGACCGCTGAGCGAGTAGCGCACGCGGCAGGGCAAAGCCTCGAAGATGCCGCCCTTCGCCGCGATCTCCATCGAGCAGTCGGTGCCTGGGTAGGGGCCAATCGACAGCACGTGCGTGCCTTCGAGGCGCGTCATGTCGGCGTCATCGCCCTCGCCCTCGCTCCCCGCATCGACACCTGCGTCTGCACCTGCGTCCGCTGCACCGGCGTCTTCGCGACCGTCCGCGTCTTCGGCGCGCACGATCATGCCGCTCAGGACCTCATCCTGTTGCAGCCGACACGGGCTCGCTCCGGCGTCCTCTGCTGCCGAGGCGACGAGCGTGGAGAACTTGAACTCGAAACTGTCGTTTTCGTACTTGCCGGGGATGGGGGAGGTGTCGGCCAGGTGCCAGTAGCCCCTGCGATTGCGTTCCTCCGAGCGGATCTCCACCGAGTACTCGCGCCCATCCTGAAGGTACACCGCGTTCGCACCACAGGTGTTTTCCTCGAGCTTCATCGTCACCCGGTAGGTGCCGACGACGTCACCGGGAAGCTCCTGGGTGCATGCCGCAAGACACGCGAACGAAAGGCTCAGCCATGCCCTCATGGGCTGTGGCTACCGCTCTTTCGTGCGTTTCGTCCAGTTCTCACCGCTCCTTGGCGTCTGCCTTCGGAGCGGGGGGTGGGGCAACTGGGGGGCTCTCGGCCTTTTTGGCAGCGGGGCTCTCGGCCTTTTCGGGCGCCTTTTCGGGCTTCGGCCGCGGCAATGCGCTCCACCCAGGCGGCAAGAGCTCGATCTCGAAGCGCATGGGGGTGCCTAGGACGTGTCCGCTCGAGACAGCGGTAGCCGTGCCGAGGCGGCGCTCGAGCTGAGCCGCCAGGTTTGCAGCGCGTGGCGCGGCGAGTGCGTCGTCTGCCGGGGCGACCACCACGACGCGCACGCTGCCGCGCTGGTGATTGCGCTTGACGTAGTCAGCGATGGTGTTGACGAGCGGCTGAGCGCGGCCCACGTCGGCGGAGTCGGGGCTGAGCTGCGGCATGTTCGTCGGAAGCAGGCGCTGTGCGTTCAGCACGACGATGCGCTCGCCGTCCGGGCAGCCATCGCCATCGTTTTTGCCGTTCAGGGTCTCTGGGTTGTCGGGGCAGCGATCGACCTGATCGGGCACACTATCGTCGTCGCCGTCGTCCTCCGGACAGCCATCCTCATCGAGGATCCCATTCCACTGTTCGGCGGCCTCGGGGCAGGCATCGTCCGCGTCGAGGATGCCATCGCCGTCGAAGTCGTCCTCCGGGCAGCCGTCATCGTCGCCGAGGCCGTCGGTGTCCTCGGGCTCGTCCGGGCACTGATCTTCGCTGTCGTCCACCCCGTCGCGGTCGCGATCGTAATCCGGACAGCCATCGTCATCGCGGTCGCCGTCGAGGTCTTCTTTTTCGCCCTCGCAGGCGTCGTAACCATCCGGCACGCCGTCCTGATCGTTGTCGTCCTCGGGGCAGCCGTCTTCGTCCTGGAAGCCGTCCTTGTCCTCAGCTCGGTTCGGACAGCGATCTGCGTCGTCGGGGATGCCGTCTCGATCGTTGTCAGGGTCGGGACACCCGTCCTCGTCCAAGTAGCCGTCCCTGTCCTCACGCTCGCTCGGGCAGGCGTCGAGATCGTCGGGAATGCCATCGCCGTCGTCGTCGCGCTCGACGGGCGTGAAGGCTAGGCCCGCGAAGACACGGAAGCTCGGGCTGCCCACGCCGTCGAGCACCCCGCCGCCGCCGCCCACAGTGACCTTGACGTCCTGGCCGTATTGCAGCGCGCCACGCGCCTCGAGCGGCGCATCGCCACTTCCGAGCAGCCCCGCGGCACCGCTCAGCTCGACCATCGCGTTGAACAGCGGCGTGACGCGGTATTGGCCTGCAAGCCCGTAGATCAGCTCGGTCTGCGTTTCGGCCGTGAGAAAGGTGCGGCTCGGGCGGTAGGCTGCGCCGACATTGGCCGCAACGCGGAACTCCGGCACTGCGAATTCGCTGATGAAGTAACCGCCCACTTGCGCGCCACGCTCACCCAGGAAGTGACAGGCTTGCTCGTCTCGACAGTCGCCTGCGCTCGTCAGCATCGCCGTGGGTAGGGTGCTGAACAGGCTGGCGGAAAAGCGCAGGGCCTCATCGGGCTTGCCCGCGATCAGCACCTTGGCAGCGACGCGTGCGTCGGCGAGCGCGAAACCCTGGGCGGGCTGCACGCGCAGCGCGGGGCTCACGCCGCTCACTGCGAGGCGCGTGTCGAAGGGCTCGCTGGCGCTGAAGCCGAAGGGCAAATCGAGCGACACTTGCGCGCGCTCCGCGAACGACAGGCTCGTCATCAGGTGCACGAGGCCCGTGCCCTTGACGAAGCTCGTCTCTTCGTTGCGACAGCTTGGCGCGACGTTGTCGATCCCGGAGCAGGGGCGCTCGATCACGAGCGTGTCGCCCGCGTAGTCGAAGCTCACGCCGAAGGACGGGGTGAGGTGCGTGCCCACGCTCGCGCCATCCACCGTGACGAAGTTGCCGGGGCCCACGGCGGGGTAGAAGCGCACCGAAGACAGCTCGCTCTTCGACTGGGCAGATGCTTGGTCGATGGCGAAGGAGGCGATCAGGGCGAGGGGCAGGGCGGAAGCCAGAGGTCGCGTCATCATGGGCTCGCGCACTATACGGCCAGATTGCTTCTCACTCGACTTCGAAGGTGCAGGTGAAGGGCAGCTCGGTGGTCGTTGGATTGCCCTGGGCATCCAGGCCGGGATCGAAGCGCTGTCCTCGCAAGCTCGCTCGACACGCGTCGGCAAAGCCCGGGTAGGTTTCGCTGATGGTGGCGAGGGGCCGCAGATCGCCGTTGGCCATGATGCGCAGCTTGATGCGGGTGACGCCTTCGATGCCCTGCTGGCGCGCGAGCTTCGGATAGTTGCGCTGCAGTGCCTCGTTGAGCGCGTCCTGAGACACGATGCGCGGCTTTCGGCTCAGGTCTGCCACGGGGACGATGCGCGTGCCGGTGCCTCCGACGACGCCGCCCGCGACGCCCTCGCGAACGTTGCCCGTGACGGCCGCTCCCGGGGGACCAATGGGCCCGTTCATCTGCGCACCGCTGCCCACCGCGCTGACCCAGCCGCCTTCGCCTTCGCCAACCAGGGTCGTGCCCGTGAAGTCGGCGATGGTTTCTTCTGCCGCTGCCGGGGGCTCGGCCGAGGGGGGGGGCGGTTCCTTGGGAGCCTTGGCGGCGGTCTCGATCGCCTTGGGGACGGGCTTCACCGGCTCGGGCTCGGGTTTCACCGGCTCGGGCTCGGGTTCCACCACGGGCTCAGGCACGGGCTCAGGCTCCGGGTCCATGACCGTGAACTCGACCTGATTCGTGAGGGGCAAGAGATCGGTGGGGCCGTCGATGGCGCTGAGCACCAAGAAACCGGCCAGATGAAGCGCCACGCTCGCCAGTAGGCTGGCTGTGTCCATCAGCGAACTCCTTGCGATCTCACTCGCCACTCTTCTTCAGATCCTCGGGCCGAACGTTGATCGCGAACTTGGTGACCTTCTCCTGCCGCAGCAGGTCGATGACCTTGACGACCTCGGAGTGACTCACGCGCCCGTCGGCCGCGATCACGGCGCGGGTCTCGTTGTCTTTCTTGTACGCAGCGCGCACCCTCGTGCGCATCTCGTCCAGCGTCAGCTGTTGCGCATCCAGATAAAATCGCCCGTCCTGGTCGATCGACACGCTCAAGGTCGACGGGATGCCCGACTCGCCCGTGGCGCCCTTGGGCAGCTCCATGGGGATCGAGTCTTTGTCGGCCACGTACTGCGCCGTGACCATGAGGATGATCAGCAGCACCAACACGACGTCGACGAGCGGCGTCACGTTGATGGCTGAGATGACCTCGTCGTCGTTGTCGCCCGCGCCGCCCGCCATGGCTCACTCCGCCGCGCTGGCTGAGGGGGATCGGCCTTCGCCGCGCAGATGGGCGAGCAGCTCGTGGCTGAGGCTCTCGGCCTGGCCGAGGCGACCTTTGATCACGCGCTGGAAGTAGTTGAAGAAGGCGACGGCCGGGATGGCCACCATGATGCCGATGGCGGTAGCGACCAGGGCTTCGCCGACCTCGCTCATCAGCGTATCGCTGAGCTTGCCCTGCGATTTGTTGAGCTCGGCAAAGGACCGGATGATGCCGATGACGGTGCCCAAGAGGCCCACGAAGGGAGCGTTGTTGCCGACGGTGCCGAGGAACGCGAGGTTACGCTCCATGTTGAGCTTCGCGAGCTGCTGCGCGCCCGCCATGCCCTCGGCGGCGGCTTCCGCACCGCGGTCGGCCCACTCGAGCCCCGCGCTCAGCACCTTGGCTTCGAAGGAGCGCGACTTGTCGAGGCGCGCGCGCATGCCCTTGAGGTCACCCTTGCGGATCAGCGGCAGGATGTCCTCGCGCAGCCTCCGAAAATCGTCGTTCGAGGCGAGCAGGTAATAGGCGCGCTCCAGCACGATTCCGAGGCCGATGACGGACAGCCCCACCAGAAGCCACATCACCCAGGTGGCGCCGAGCATCGCGAAAGCGGTGAGTCGCTCTTGAATATCCATGTGGTCTCCAATATTTCCGGGGCGAAAGGCGGCAGAAAATACGAGCTATGACGCGTCGGGGCAAGGGTTTCGCTGAATGGGTCGCCCAAAGTCAGGGCTCATCGCTGAGGTCGATCGCGCGAGACTTCAACACCTCGGCCATCAGTGAGGTGGCGTAGGAGCCCTTGGGTAGCTCAAACGCGACGATCAGATCCTGCTCTTGACGTGTCACGGTTGCTTCCTTGCATCGCACCCGCGCCGGGCGACGCGTGCCTTCTCCGTATTTTCGCGCGCGCTCGAATGTGTCTTGGGTGATATCTGCTGCGAAAAGGACCCGGTGCTCGCGAGCCAAGGCCTCGTGCGCGGGGGCACGCATCTTCGCTCCGAACATCGGACCAGTCGGCGATATTTCCCAGGACGTTACGCGCGCCCCGTCTAGATCCGCGTCCTCGCTCAGGAACATGCCTCCCGTTTCCTCCTTGCGCATCAGATCGCCGAGCACTGCGCGATCGAGCAGGCCATCCGCTACGCGTTCGGCCAGCCACAGGTTGAAGAGCGCGGACTGCAGGGTGGATACGAATAGCTTGCGCAAGAAGGGCTTTCCCGGAGGGCGTCCGCCTTCGCCGAGCCAGCGCAGGGCCGAGCTCAGGTTGCGTCCGCCGTGGCCGAAGCGCTGGCTGCCGTAGTAGTTGGGCAAGCCCACCCGCCCGAGGAGCGCGAACACCTCGTGTACCCGCGCCTCCTGGCCCGCAGGCACGTCGCGCAGGCGCAGGCTGAAGCGGTTGCCGGCGAGATGTCCGGTGCGCAGCTTGTTTCCGTGGCGCGATCCCGACAGCACGCGCACCCCCTCGAGCTCGAGCGCGGTCAGATCGGGATCCTGTGCCAGGTGAAAGCTTGCCCACTGTCGGGTGACGGCCTGCCGATCCTTGAGGCCAGCGTAGCCAGCGTCGTTCTCGTCGGCGCCGATGGCACGCGCGATCGCGCGCACCGCGTCGCGCGTGTTGAGGCCGCGCTTCTCGAACCACACGTACAAGTGCTCACCCTGGCCGCTCGGGAGGTAGGCCGGGAGCTCCTCGACGACGAAGTCTTCAGGCTCGGTGCGCAGCTTCCCTTCTACGGGTGGGACGTGTCCGCTGATGAAGGACACGGCGGCGAGTCGCTCGAGCATGTCCTTTTCGCGTTGGCTCAGCTGCCGAGCACTTTGCTCGCGGGGCTCTGCGTCGTCGCTCGTGGGCTCATTCTGCATCGCGGGTTTGTAGACCCGAGCGCGCGCCTTCGGTAGACGAAAGAGATGGCCGCCCGAGCGCAGCGCGTGCGCGAACGACTTCAGAGCTTGCTCGAGGCCGGCGTGCGCGACGGCGTCTTTCCTGGCGCGGTCGCGGCCTGTGCGTGGTGGGATGCGACGGCGTTCATGGCGATCGGGGCTGCCGCAGGTGAGCTCGAGCCGGGTGGCTCGGGGGTGACGCTCGACACCGTCTACGATCTCGCGTCGCTGACCAAGCCGTTCGTGGCGCTCTCGGCGCTCAGGCTCGCACAGCTCGGTCGGGTGTCGCTCGAGGTGCCGGTCGCGCGCTACCTGCCCGAGCTGTCTGACACCTTGGGCGGGCAGGCGACGCTCGAGGCCCTCTTGTCGCATCGCGCGGGGCTCTCGCCCTGGGGCGGCCTGTTTCGCGAGATCCCGGGTGCGCTCGGCAGCGCGGAGGCGCGCCGCTTCATGCTGCGTGAGGCGGCCTCGCGGCCCGACCCCAGCGCGAAGGCCTCGGGCAGCGTGTACAGCGACCTCGGCTATCTCGTGGCAGGTGAGGCGGTGTCGCGCGCAGCGGGCATGTCACTCGACGCCATCGTGCGGGAGCAGGTGACCGTGCCGCTGTGCATCGCGGACAGCGTGTTCTACGCCGCGGCCCTCCCACAGCGGGCGCGAACGGAGCTCGAGGCCAAGGTGGCACCGACGGAGGCCTGCGACTTTCGTGGGCGCCTCGTGCGCGGCGAGGTGCACGACGAGAACTGCGCGGCTTTCGGCGGCATCGCGGGCCACGCCGGCCTGTTCGGTGATGCGCGGTCGGTGCTGCACCTCGGGCTGGGCGTGCTCGACGTGCTTCACGGGCGGTCCTCGTGGCTCCATCGAGACCGGCTCACCTGGGCGCTTCGTCCGCGCGAAGGCGGGGGTCACGTCGTTGGCTGGGACACGAAGAGCGAGGTCGGTTCGAGCGCGGGGACGCGGCTATCGTCGAGCTCCTTTGGGCACCTCGGCTTCACGGGGACGTCGATCTGGTGCGACCCCGAGCGACAGCTGTGCGTGGTGCTGCTGTCGAATCGTGTGCATCCATCGCGCGAAAACATCCTGATTCGCACCCTGCGTCCGGCATTTCACGACGCCGTCGTCGACGCCATCGAGGGCTGAGGAGCTCGCGTCAGTCGCCGCGAAGCCGCTCTGCGAGCTTCGATTGACACTGATAGCTGTGAGCGTTTTTCACGGCGCGTGCGATGGCGCGCTCGTCGCCGAGCAGCACGACGAGCTTTTTCGCGCGTGTGACGGCGGTGTACAGCAGCGCGCGCGACAAGAGCACGTGATGGGAGGTGTGCAGCACGACGATCACTGCGGGGAACTCGCTGCCCTGCACCTTGTGGATCGTGGAGGCGTAGGCGAGCGTGAGATCGTCCATCTCGTCTTGCTTGTAGCGAACCTCGCGTCCGTCGATGAGCACGTACGTGATGCCGGCCGCGACGTTGCGCACTTCGCCCAGATCGCCGTTGTAGGCTTCCTTTTCGTAGTCGTTGCGAAGCTGCATGACGCGGTCGCCCGGCCGAGGTTGAAGCGGCTTTCCGGGCAGGGGCTTTCCCGGGTTGAGCTCGGCTTGCAGAAATTCGTTGAGCCTTTCTGTGCCGAGGGGCCCCTTGCGCATCGGCGAAAGCACCATCACCTCGCGCTTGGCGTCGAAGCCGTAGGCCGCGGGCAGGCGCCGCAGCATCTCGCGCAAGCGATCGAGGCACAGCTCGGGCTCTCGTGCGCGCACGATGAACAGCTCGCCTGCACCGCGTGTGTTCGCGGGCGAGGCCGTGGGCATTTGTCCGTGCAGGATGGCGTGTGCACCGCGCACGATGTGGCTCTCTTGGGCCTGGCGGAACACGGTCGACAGGCGCACGACCTTGGCGATGCCGCTGTCGATGGTGTGGCGCAGCACCTGCCCGGGCCCGACGGGCGGGAGCTGATCGACGTCGCCTACCAGCACGAGCGGCACGTGATCGGGGACGGCGGCGAACAGGCGCTCGGCGAGCTGCACGTTGAGCATGCTGGCCTCGTCGACGAGCACGAGGTCGGCCTCGATCGGGTTCTGCGCATCGCGCTGGAAGCGGGCGAGGGCTGGGTTCCATTCGAGTAGGCGATGGATGGTGCGCGCCTCGGCGCCGGCAGCTTCGCTGAGACGCTTGGCGGCACGGCCGGTTGGCGCGCACAGCACCACGTCCTCGCCTGCGGCCCGATGCGCGTCGACGATGCCGCGCACGGTGGTGGTCTTGCCTGTGCCGGGACCGCCTGTGATCACCAGCAAACGCGAGCGAAAGGTTTCGCGCACGGCCTCGGCCTGCTCGTCCGAGAGATCGCGGAGGACCTGGTCGTCGAGCACGCCGTCGGCCTTCGTGAGCTGCACCGCCCGCGCGCGGAGCAGCTCGGCCACGCGTACCTCGGCGCGATACAGCGGCGTCGCGTACACCGCTTCGCCGTCGCGCACCACGAGTCCGCGGCCACACAAAGCTTCGATGGCCTCCTCGAGTGGCTCGGCGGGCACCTCGAGCGCCTCACCGCGCGTGATCAGGTCGTCGCGCGTCGCGAACACGTGACCGTCGTCGGCCTGCGCGCCGAGCAGATGCAGGATGGCACCGGCGGCGCGGCGCGGATCGTCGAGCGCGAGGCCCGAGTTTTTGCCGATGGCGTCTGCGGTCTTGAAGCCGATGCCCGGCACTTGTTCGGCCACGAGGTAGGGGTCTTCGCGCAGCACCTGCACGGCTCGCTCGCCGTAGCGCTTGCGAATACGCGTGGCGAGGGCTGGGCCGAGGCCGAGGCTGTGCAAGTAGGCCATCAGCTCGGTCTCGTCGCGCCGCTCGCGCACCGCCTTGGCGATGGCCTGGGCGCGCTGACGACCGATGCCCGGCACTTCGCGCAGCTTGGCCGACTGGGTGGCGATGACGTCGATGGCGCGGTCGCCGAACTGGGCCACGAGGCGCTCGGCGAGGCCCTTGCCGATGCCCGGGATGAGGCCTGAGCCGAGGTAGCGCGTCATGCCTTCCTTCGAGGAGGGCAGCACGGGCGTGAAGCTCGACACGCGAAAGCGCCTGCCGTGCACGGCGTGATCGGTGAAACGACCGCGCAGGCGTAGGGTCTCGCCCACGTTGACGTTGCCCAGATCGCCCACCGCCGTGACCTCGGATCCATCGGATTCGCGTCGAACGCGCACGACCGAGAAGAACCCGTCAGGGCTTTGATAGACGACGCCTTCGACGGCTCCCTGCAGGGTTTCCTCGCGTCGCGTTTCCGGACCAAACAGGCTCATGGCCATGCCGTCGCCCTGCCGGGGGTGCAGGTTTGAGCGGGATCGGCAGCAAAGCTCCGCAGCTCGCCCGTGCGCATGTCGTCGCTCCTGCGCGCGATACACGCGCCTGCTCGCGCGGGTGCGAGCGCAGGGGCAGACGACACGCGGTGTCCCGCGGCGTCGCGCAGAAACAGGCTCACGCCCGTGTTGCGCAGCGACAGGGTCTGCGCCGCGCTCACGCGTCGCACGCCTTTCGGCAAGGGGCCGTCGCTCGTGTCGTTGGGATCGAAGCCCGGACCGACGAGCAGCGCTCGCTCCCCGGGCGCGAGCTGAAAGCTCTCGTCCAGTGTGACGCCCAGCGCGTGTGCATCGTCGGTCAGTGTGAAGCCCTTCAGCTCGATCGGTTGGTCGCCGAAGTTTAGCAGCTCGACGTACTCCTGCTGCGGCTCACGCCCCACGGGGTCGGCGCGCACCTCGTCGATGGCGACGCTCGCGAGCGGCTCGCGCGTGCGCACGGTGAATGGCAGCTTGCGTGTGTTGCCCGCGAGATCGCGAAGCGTGAGTAGCAGCGGCA
Organism: uncultured Polyangiales bacterium; assembly: GCA_964398415.1. Classification (GTDB taxonomy): domain Bacteria; phylum Myxococcota_A; class Polyangia; order Polyangiales; family DASUME01; genus DASUME01. The sequence continues at coordinate 9,769 of CAYNOM010000177.1, forward strand.
CGTTGGCATTCGGGGCGAGCCCCGAGAGTGAGAGCGCGAGCTCCTCGCCAACTGCGATTGAGCCGAGGGCTTCTGGACCGTCGAGCGCGACCAGGGCTGCTTCGTCGAGCGCGAACCGAAGGTCTACCCGCTGATCGAGCGTCAAGGCGCAGCCGAGAACTGGAAGCGGGAGCTCGTCGAGGGCGCAGGGCAGAGCCTTCGGCCGCGGCGCCTCCAGGTCGTCTTGTGAGCCGGTGACGAAGGCTAGGGTGGCGTCGGGCAGCTGGGCCCCCGTCGCGTCGGCGAGCTTGGCGAGGCGGGCCTCGAACCGCGTTGTAGGCGTCAGGGCCTTCTGCGGCTCGAGCCACAGGCAGTCACCCGCGGGCAGGCCCGCATCACGACAGCTCGTTACCTTGAGCTCGACCTCGACCTCGACCTCCAGCGGCGTACCCGACTCTGCAACGACGCTGACCGAGCCCTCTGGGATCGGGCCGAGCGCGTCATCGAAGCGGAACAGCCGGACGTTGTCTTACATGCCGCCGCCTGGACCGATGTCGACGGGTGCGCCCGTGATCCTGAAAATGCTCTGCGGATCAACGCACACGGCGCGCAAAATGTCGCTGTGGCGA